>CANISN010000179.1 GCA_947470165.1 Burkholderiaceae bacterium
AATGTTCATTTCTACCCCTAGATCTTTTTAAGTTCGCTCAATGGTGATCTGAAGAAGTTTTTTGATTACCTCTCCATTTAGCCTATTGTTTCTTATTTTTCTCTTCTTGTAGATTGAAAATACGCTCTCAGGGCTTAGATTAAATCCTCGGGGCGACCTATACCCCTTGTTAATTAAAAACTCTGCTATCGCCTTATAAGTCAGTTTAAGGGAGTCCCTTAAGTAAAGGACTTTATTGGATAGCTCAATTTGGTAATCTGAATAAGCTCCAATCATCAGCGATTTAGTCCTTAAAATGATCTTAAATCGGACTGTAAGCCCTGTAGTTAAACTACCCCCTAACGGAATTACTCCACCGTAACGCTCTTAGCTAAGTTCCGTGGCTTATCGACATCCGTGCCCAGAGCACAGGCAGTGTGATACGCCAAAAGCTGTAAGGGGACTACATGCAGGATTGGGGAGAGATTGCCATAGTGCTCAGGTAAACGAATGACGTTTATACCCTCGCTGCTGGTGATATCAGTATTTTGATCTGCAAATACATATAGCTTGCCACCGCGTGCTTTGACTTCCTGCATATTAGACTTAAGCTTTTCCAGCAGGTCGTCCTTAGGAGCCACAGTCACTACTGGCATCTTCTCAGTAACGAGTGCAAGTGGGCCATGTTTTAACTCACCAGCCGGATATGCCTCAGCATGAATATAGGAAATCTCTTTAAGTTTTAGAGCACCCTCAAGTGCAATCGGATAGTGCATGCCACGACCCAAGAACAAAGCATTTTCACATTTAGCAAACACCGTGCTCCATGCCATGATCTGGGGCTCAAGCGCTAAAACTGCGTGTAAAGCTTTTGGCAAATGGCGCAACTCTCTTAAAAGCGCTTTCTCTTTCTCTATACTTACCTTACCTGCACGCTTGGCTAGTGAGACTGCCAATAGATATAGCGCAACTAACTGAGTTGTAAAAGCTTTGGTAGAGGCAACACCAATCTCAGTGCCAGCCTTAGTTAAAAAGTTCCAGTGGGTCTCACGAACCATAGCACTACTAGCAACATTACAAATAGCTAAGGTGTATTGATGGCCTAGAGCTTGCGCATGACGTAAGGCCGCTAAAGTATCAGCAGTTTCACCAGATTGGGACACCACTACGATTAATGTATCAGGATTAGGAACGGATGTGCGGTAGCGGTATTCACTGGCAATTTCCACTTGCGTCGGAATGCCAGCCAAATCTTCTAGCCAATACTTCGCAACACAGGCGGAGTAATAGCTTGTGCCGCAGGCCAAGATCAAAATTTGATCAAACTTTCTCCATTGCTCAGGATCAGCATTAAAGATTTCTGGGCCAAAGTGGGCAATATTGGCAAGCGTATCGCCAATCGCTCTAGGTTGCTCAAAGATCTCTTTTTGTATGTAATGCTGATAAGGGCCTAGGTCTACAGAATCAGCTTGAGTAGGCATCGCCTTATGCTCTCTTTGAACAGTCTTAGCAGCTTGATCAATGATCTCAAAACTATCGGCTTTAAGAACGGCAACATCACCCTCTTCCAGATACATCATCGAATGAGCTCGGCCTGCAAGCGCTAGCGCATCAGAAGCGAGAAAGTTTTCATGCTCACCAAGAGCGATAACCAATGGAGACCCAACGCGTGCGCCTACTAATACATCTGGACGATCTTGCGCAATAACGCCAATGGCATAAGCGCCATGTAAGCGTGGCAATACCGACCTGACTGAAGCCACTAAATCTACTTGCTTACTAGATATATAAGCTTGATGAATTAAATGTGCAATAACTTCGGTATCTGTTTCAGAAGAAAATATATAACCGGCAGCCTTGAGTTCGGTGCGAAGTGTTTCGTAGTTTTCAATAATGCCGTTATGGACTACGGCAATTAATCCACCTGAGATATGTGGGTGAGCATTTTGGGTATCTGGTTTGCCATGAGTTGCCCAACGGGTATGCGCAATGCCTAAGGTGCCATGAAAATCTTTACCCTGCTCTGCCAATTCAGAAACTCGAGCAGTAGTGCGAGCTCGCTTAATTAGATGCTGCGGATCATCGCCATTAATAACCGCAAAGCCACAGGAATCGTAGCCACGGTACTCAAGCCGACGAAGGCCTTCAATCAACAAATCAATAATATTCTTACGCGATACTGCACCAACAATTCCGCACATTATTTTTTAACCTTCACGGATTTTTTGCTAGCTGTTTTTTTAGGCACTACTTTTTTTACTGGACGCTGCCACTGCAAGGAAACCTGCTTAGCGCGAGATACTGTTAACTGGTTAGGAGGCGCATCTTTTGTTAAGGTGGTACCGGCACCTAAAGTGGCACCACGTCCAACGCGGACCGGGGCAACCAATTGAGTATCAGAACCAATAAAGACATCATCCTCAATAATGGTTTGGTGTTTATTCACGCCATCGTAATTACAGGTAATAGTACCAGCACCGATATTGACCCTAGTGCCGACAATCGAATCACCCACATAGGCTAAATGATTCGCTTTACTGTTTGCGGCGATCTTACTATTTTTTACTTCTACAAAATTACCGATATGAACGTCATTGGCTAAATCAGTCCCTGGGCGTAAACGCGCATAAGGTCCTATCAGTGAATTTGCACCAACCTTGGCATCATCAAGATGGCTATACGGATGAATAGTGACACCCTTACCAATCACGCTATTGCGAATAATGCAGTAAGGACCCACTTTTGTACCAGCAGCTAAAGTGACATAGCCCTCGAATACACAACCTACATCAATAAAAACATCAGTACCGCACTCCAGCGTTCCACGAATATCAATACGCGCTGGATCAGCCAGAGAAACGCCGGCATCCATTAATATATTTGCTTGATTGAGTTGGTGTACTCGCTCAAGCGTAGCTAACTGATCGCGACTATTAACGCCAACAATCTCATATTCTGCATCGGCTTGTGCAGTGCGAATCGGTACACCATCTTTAACCGCCATCACAATCACATCGGTTAAATAGTATTCACCTTGAGCATTACTGGCGCTTAAAGCCTTCAACCACTTTTTCAGCGAGTTGGTCGGTAATACCATAATGCCGGTATTAATTTCTTGAATACGCTTTTGCTCAGGTGTTGCATCTTTTTCTTCAATAATGGCTTTTACTGAGTCATCGGTATCACGCACAATACGACCATACCCCGTTGGGTTAGTGAGATGTTGGGTAAGGAGCGCCAGAGCTGAGTCTTGACCACGCACACCATCGGATAATCTAGCTAATGCAGAAAGTGTCTTTTTACTTATGAGGGGCACATCACCGTAGAGAACCAAAGTAGGCTCTTTCAAATCTAATTGAGGTAAAGCTTGTAATAAAGCGTGGCCCGTACCTTTTTGCTCTGCCTGAAGAACAGTACTCACTTTACTAAAGCGAGGATCATGCTCACTAGTGATCTGGAGGAATTGCTTTACGTCCTTAGCGCCGTGTCCCACCACGACGATTGGGCCAGTTTTTGTATTCTTACCCTGTAAGCCCAGGGCCGTATTGAGAACATGCTGAAGAAGCGGTTTCCCGGCCAAGGTTTGGAGAACCTTGGGTAATACGGATTTCATCCGCTTTCCCTGCCCAGCAGCCAAAATAACGATGTTCATAAAGATGGATTATAAGACCCCTGAATGAGTGTTCCACAGGCTAATTCATCGATTTCTGTCTCGTCAATTGCCTTATCGCCAGCTGATCTAGCGGCAATGCCAAATAACTCAGTAGAGATCTCTAGGTTTTTAAAATCAAAGGCCCCACCATCCATTAAATGAGACGGGACAATGTGGTGCATTGAGCGAAATAGATTCTCGACGCGCCCAGGGTACTTCTTCTCCCATTCGCGCAACATGTCTTTCATAGCGCCACGCTGTAAATTCGGCTGACTGCCACACAGATTACAAGGAATAATCGGGAAATTCATGTCTACTGCATAACGTTCCAACAATTTTTCTGGAACGTAAGCCAAAGGACGAATCACAATGTGTTTACCGTCGTCAGAACGCAGTTTTGGTGGCATCCCCTTGAGTTTGCCTGCAAAGAACATATTTAACAGTAATGTTTCCAGAATGTCATCGCGGTGATGGCCTAGAGCAATTTTAGTAGCGCCTAACTCATCTGCAACACGATATAAGATGCCACGACGCAATCGAGAGCAAAGTCCGCAAGTAGTTTTTCCTTCAGGAATAACGCGCTTCACAATACTGTAAGTGTCTTGGTTTTCAATATGAAACTGAACGCCCAGCGCTTTTAAATAGTTTGGCAAAAT
>CANISN010000180.1 GCA_947470165.1 Burkholderiaceae bacterium
AAAGTGTAGGAGGCGAAAATCAAATTGAGTATGATATTTTTTAGCTAGCTTCTCACAAAACTCAAGCCATTGATCAGCGGGCTTTTGCAAACCATGATGAATATGAAATACCCAAACTTCAGTGGATTGCTTTGAGGTATCGACAGCTTGAACTGCTTTACAAGCAGTATCTAGCAGCACAACCGAATCTAGGCCGCCACTGAGGGCAAGCGCAATTCGCTTGGCTGCTAATGGAGCTGCCTTAGGGTTTGGCTTCGATTTCCTTGAACTTGCCATAGCTCATCAAGCGTTCATGGCGACGCTCCAATAACGCATCGACTTTCATGCCATCGAAAGTTTTGAGAGATTCAGTCAATGCTTTACGCATGCTTGTCATCATGGCATCGTAGTCACGATGGGCGCCGCCAGTAGGCTCAGCCACAATCTTATCGATCAAACCCAATGTTTTTAAACGTTGGGCAGTAAGGCCCAGTTGCTCTGCAGCTTCGGGTGCCTTCTCGGCAGTCTTCCATAAAATAGAAGCGCAACCTTCTGGAGAAATCACTGAGTAGGTGGAGTTCTGCAACATCAATACCACATCACCCATCGCAATCGCTAATGCACCGCCAGATCCTCCTTCACCAATAATGGTGGCAATAATAGGTACCTCTAACTCTGCTTGAACATATAGGTTGCGGCCAATTGCTTCTGATTGATTACGCTCTTCCGCATCAATACCCGGGAATGCACCTGGGGTGTCAACAAAAGTAAATACTGGCAATTTAAATTTCTCTGCTAGACGCATCAGGCGCATTGCCTTGCGATACCCTTCTGGACGACTCATGCCAAAGTTTCTTAAGGCACGCTCTTTTGTATCGCGGCCTTTCTGGTGGCCAATTACCATGCAAGGCTGATTATCAAAACGTGCTAAGCCTGCAATGATGGATTGATCATCTGCAAAATTACGATCGCCATGAAGTTCATGAAAGTCAGTAAATAAGGCGGCAACATAATCCAATGTGTAAGGACGTTGCGGATGACGTGCTACTTGCGAAACTTGCCAAGGACTGAGGTTGGCATAAACGTCTTTAGTCAGTTGCTGGCTTTTTTCAGTCAGCGTTTTGATCTCATCAGAGATATCAACCGATGATTCATCTTGTACAAATTGCAACTCTTCAATCTTTGACTCTAGTTCAGCGATTGACTGCTCAAAATCCAGGAAAGTCGTTTTCATAGCGTGATTTTAATATTCAACTGGAATTGGGTCGATACTTCTCCACATATACCAGGTTGCTACCGTGCGCCAAGGAGCCCAGTTTGCTGCCACTTCACGGGCCTCATGCCGGCTAACGGGCTCTCCACTGAAATAATTGAGGGAAATGGCTTTAATTAGCCCCACATCGTCTAATGGGAGAATATCGGGCCTCACCATATTGAAAATCAGGAACATTTCGGCTGTCCAGCGGCCAATTCCCCGAATTGCGCTCAATTCTTTAATAATGGCTTCGTCTTCCATACCCCTCCACTGATTGGCATGCAAACGTCCAGAATCGAAATGCTCAGCTAAATCTCGAATGTATTCCACCTTTCGGCCTGATAGGCCGGCTGCTCGCAATTCTTCTACGCTGAGCGCAAGAATATTTTTTGGGCTGACTTTCTTTTTGAGTGCAATAAGCACTTTATTCCAAACAGACTGAGCTGCTGCAACAGAAATCTGCTGCCCAACAATCGATCGCGCTAATGTATTGAAGGCATCACCACGCGTCATTAAAAAACCAGAGCCATATTTAGGGATGAGTTTCTTCAGAATACGGTCCTGCTTCATGAGCTCTGCACAAGCTTGACCCCAATATTCTGGCGCCACTTCCTCAATAATCAATTGCTCAGCTGCTTTACTCAAAATGCATTCTCAATCACTTAATTTCTGGGCTTAACTTCAAGATTTAACTTCTGCGCCATTCAGTAATACCACCAGGCTTATCTTCCAATACTACGCCCTGCTCCAACAATGTTTTGCGAATCAAGTCTGCTTTAGCAAAATCTTTTGCCTGTTTAGCTGATACTCGCGCTGTAATTTGCTCTTCAATTTGCTCTACAGATAAACCATCTTCGCAACCCCGAGAGCCTGCTTGTAAAAATACTGTCGGGTCACTCTGTAAGAAGTGTAAGCTAGCCGCGAGTCCTTTTAAAGTATTTGCTAAGTCCAGCTTTTCTGCACCCTGCGATCGATTGACCTCACTTGCTAAATCAAACAGCGCAGCAATTGCCTCAGGCGTATTGAAGTCATCATTCATAGCATCTGTAAAGCGCTTAGCCCATACTGAATTAGGGTCTACGGGTTGATTGCTGACAGGCACCTGAGCTAGGGCAGTGTAGAGGCGAAGCAACCCAGATCGCGCTTCCTCGAGCTGAATATCACTATAGTTAATAGGGCTACGATAGTGGGCGCGCAACATAAAGAAGCGTAATACCTCTGGATCAAAATTCTTGAGAACATCTCGAATTAAGAAAAAATTGCCCAGTGACTTGGACATCTTTTCTTCATTTACCCGAATATGGCCGTTGTGCATCCAATAATGAACAAAAGGCTCATCACTCGCCGTATGCGCTTGTCCATATAAAGCGCCTTCGCTTTGAGCAATTTCATTTTCATGATGTGGGAACTGCAAATCCGCACCGCCACCATGAATATCAAAATGTTCACCCAATAAGTCACAGGACATTGCGGAACATTCAATATGCCAACCAGGGCGACCCTCACCCCAAGGAGAGCTCCAACGCGTATCCGCTGGCTCTTCTACTTTAGCGCTTTTCCACAAAACAAAATCTAAAGGATCTCGCTTGCCACCAGCAATAGCAACACGCTCACCCGCATTTAACTCATCTAAAGATTTGCCGGAAAGACGACCGTACTCAGGAAATAAACGAACAGCAAAGTTCACATCGCCATCCTCAACTTGATAGGCCAATTCTTTTTCCATTAAACGGCCAATCATTCCTTGCATTTGTGCGATGTAATCTGTTGCGCGGGGCTCATGGTCCGGATGCATCAAGCCCAATTCATCGGAGTCAGCATGCATGGCATCAATAAAACGCTGCGTCAGAGCAGCAATAGGCTCACCATTTTCAATAGCGCGATTGATGATCTTGTCATCAATATCGGTGATGTTGCGTACATAAACCACCTCATAGCCACTAGCTCGCAACCAGCGAACCACCATATCAAACACAATCATGACCCTGGCATGGCCAATATGGCAAAAGTCATAAACGGTCATACCGCAGACGTACAGCTTTACCTTCCCGGGCTCAATGGGCTTAAAGGCCTGCTTTGAACGGCTGAAAGTGTTATAGATTTGCAGCATAGGGGCTATAAAGGTGGGCAAGTAGCGCCAATTTGTTAGACTGAGCGCTGAGTATATCGAATGAGCCAGTTTTTTCACCCTAACCCCTATGCCAGCTAACCCTTTTTTACTTCGTCCGCCCCTTTTGGCTGGCTTGAGCTCCATGTTTGCCCTGCTTCTCCTAGGTGGCTGCAGCACCCCAGGTCAACAGTTAGCCAATGCAGAAATCAGGGCCATGAATGCTGCCCCTGCTGGTTTCGCACAAGCTACCCAGGCGCCCTATTTGGGATCCTATGGGCCTAATGACCCGCCAAGACTCGCAGGGAACGATGCAGGATATGACCAATTCAATGCTGAGTTATCGGACTCTGTAGCGGTTCCCTTTTTATCGTTTTTGATTATTGAGCCAGATCCAGTTACCAAAAATGGTATTCCGTCTGATGTCGAGAAGCTGGTGAAAGCCAAGAAATATCCTGATGCAATCGACCTCATTAATCAGCAACTGAAGAAAACTCCGGCTAACGTGCAATTACGTTATGTCAAAGCACGCATGCAGATTGAAATGCGTCAGTGGGAGGCGGCCAAAAAGACGTTGATTGAGATTACCCAGCAATTTCCGGAGTTACCCGAGCCTTATAACAACTTAGCAGCGCTTGCGGCTAATCAAGGCAGCTGGATTGAAGCAAGAGACTATCTTGAGCTTGCCCTCAAATTACGCCCTAGTTATACGGTAGCTTCAGCTAATTTAGGCGAGGTCTATATTCGTCTTGGTGCTCAAGCTTATGACAATGCAGCAAAAGATGCTGCACTCAACCAACGCCAATATACCAATCGTGCAAAATCATTGATGGAGATATTAAAGCCTCCTAAAAAGGCTGCTGCACCTGCAATGAAATCTTCACCAGCCCAGCAGGGCAACCCAGATCCCCTGAATTCAAAATA
>CANISN010000181.1 GCA_947470165.1 Burkholderiaceae bacterium
AATGGAATAGATATTACCAAT
The DNA here is from genome assembly GCA_947470165.1 of Burkholderiaceae bacterium. Taxonomy (GTDB): domain Bacteria; phylum Pseudomonadota; class Gammaproteobacteria; order Burkholderiales; family Burkholderiaceae; genus Polynucleobacter. The sequence goes on from CANISN010000181.1 coordinate 22, forward strand.
GAGAGGCCTGCTCAAATCGCAAGAAGAGGCATTATCCGATCATTTCAAATTTCTGCCGTCTTTCCACACCTAACGGTCTTAGAAAATATTAAAGTAGCCCTACAGCGTAGCTTAGGGACTGAGTTCCACTTCTGGAAACCAGCATCATCCTTAAACGTTCTCAACGAACGTGCTGATGAACTATTGCTTGAAGTTGGACTGGAAGAATTTGCTAATGAAGAAACATTGAACCTTGCGTATGGCCGTAAGCGAGCACTCGAGATAGCAACAACGCTAGCAATGGAGCCAGAACTTATGCTACTGGATGAGCCAACTCAAGGCATGGCGCATGAGGATGTTGAGCGGGTAACTGAATTAATTCATCGCGTTGCCAAAGGTCGTACGATTTTAATGGTTGAACACAATATGAATGTTGTTGCCTCAATTGCTGATCAAATTACTGTTTTACAGCGCGGTTCAATTTTGGCCGAAGGTTCATATACAGAAGTTTCTAAAAATCCATTAGTTATTGAAGCTTATATGGGCAGTCACATAAAGGTGAAGGCATGAGTGTAATGGCGCTAGAAGTTAAGAATTTACAGTCATGGTATGGGGAATCTCACATACTCCATGGAATAAACTTTACAGTTGAAGATGGTGAAGTTGTCACCCTGCTGGGTAGAAATGGTGCTGGACGTAGCACGACACTTAAATCAATACTTGGCCTTACTGATCGTCGGAGTGGAATAATAAACATTTACGGCTCTAATGCCATCAATCTTCCATCTCATAAAATTGCGCACCTAGGTGTTGGCTTCTGCCCAGAAGAGCGAGGAATTTTTGCTAGCTTAAGCGCGGAAGAAAATCTATTCCTGCCACCTGAAATTGCAATTGGCGGGATGAGTCTAGATGAGATTTATGAGATGTTTCCGAATCTTTATGAAAGACGCCATAGTCCGGGATCTCGCCTCTCCGGTGGCGAGCAGCAAATGCTGGCAATCGCTCGTATTCTGAGAACAGGAGCAAAACTACTCCTTTTGGATGAAATTACAGAGGGCCTTGCACCCGTAATTATTCAAAAGTTAGGAGAAGTTGTCGCTAAACTGAAGAACAGTGGCTTCACCATTGTGCTAGTAGAGCAAAACTTCCACTTTGCAGCGCCTTTAGCAGATCGTCATTATATTGTTGAGCACGGCAAGATCGTTGAAGTAGTTAAGCGAGACGAATTGGCCACAAAAACTGCATTGTTAAATGAGTACTTAGGAGTTTAGTTACTATGTTTGAACTTCTTGGAATAACGCCGCAAGCCCTAACGGCTCAGCTACTGGTAGGCCTCATTAATGGCTCATTTTATGCAATCCTAAGCTTAGGATTGGCCATTATTTTTGGCCTTCTCAATATTATTAATTTTGCTCACGGTGCCCAGTACACCATGGGTGCGTTTATCGCATGGATTGGCTTAACCCAAATTAGTCAATGGCTCGGGTTTCCTGATATTTCCGTTAATTATTGGCTTGCCTTAATTATTGCACCCTTACTGATGGCTGGGTTTGGTTTAATACTCGAACTTACAATGTTGCGACGCCTCTATAAACTAGATCATTTATATGGCCTACTTCTTACTTTCGGCCTTGCTCTTATCATTGAGGGCATGTTCCGTCACTGGTACGGAATTTCTGGTGAAAGCTATCCAGCCCCAGAGTTGTTTCAGGGCGCCATACCCCTTGAGTTTATTGGCATCATATTGCCAAAGTACCGTATATGGGTGGTTATTATTTCCTTGGCGGTTTGCTTCTTCACTTGGTATGGAATTGAAAGAACAAAATTGGGCGCCTATTTGCGTGCTGGTACTGAAAATCCTAAATTGCTGCAGGCCTTTGGTATTAATGTGCCGCTTATGATTTCTTTGGCCTACGCTTATGGTGTTGGCTTGGCTGGCTTTGCTGGCGTATTGGCTGCGCCAATTTTCCAGGTAAATCCATTAATGGGCTCAAACCTGATCATAGTAGTTTTTGCTGTTGTAGTCATTGGCGGCATGGGCTCGATCATGGGTGCGATCGTAACCGGTTTGAGCCTCGGTCTTATAGAAGGACTTACAAAGGTCTTTTATCCGGAGGCATCTGGCGTGATTATTTTTGTGATCATGGCTATAGTGCTTCTATTTCGCCCTGCCGGACTATTTGGACGGGAAAAATAATCATGCATCAAAAGACAAAATTGCTTTACGGCATCTTGGTTTTAATTGCCTTGTTATTGCCATTCCAAGATTACATTTATCTTGTGTTTGTAATGAAAGTTCTGTGCTTTGCCCTTTTTGCTTGTGCCTTTAACTTATTGCTTGGATTTACTGGCTTACTATCATTTGGGCATGCAGCTTTTTTTGGAACCGCCGCTTACATTACAGCTTACTTTTGCAAGGAATTCGGTCTCTCACCTGAGTTAGGAATTTTATTAGGGTGTGCAGGGTCGGGAGTTTTAGGATACATAATTGGAAGCTTGGCAATTCGTCGCCAAGGCATTTATTTTGCGATGGTGACTTTAGCGCTCTCCCAAATGATTTATTTCTTGGCAGTTCAACTACGATTTACCGGGGGTGAAGATGGCATCCAAGGCGTGCCCCGTGGAATGCTCTTTGGCTTTATTGATCTGAAGAGTGATTTCGCAATGTATTACTTTGTTCTAGTAATATTCTTATTTGGTTTTGCCGTAATCATGCGTACCGTTCATTCCCCCTTTGGCCAGATCTTGAAGGCTATTCGTGAAAATGAGCCCCGCGCAATTTCTTTAGGTTATGACGTTGATCGATTCAAACTAATATGCTTTGTGATTTCAGCTTCATTATCTGGCTTAGCTGGCTCCATGAAATCTCTGGTATTCCAATTGGCAACATTGACTGATGTTCATTGGCACATGTCGGGTGAAGTTGTATTAATGACCTTGCTTGGTGGCATGGGAACCATTCTTGGTCCAGTCGTTGGCGCGGGCATAGTTGTTGGCTTGCAAAACTATTTAGCCAACATTGGCTCTTGGAGTACTATTGCCACCGGATTCATTTTTGTGATTTGTGTTTTAGCATTTCGTCGTGGTGTTGTTGGTGAAATATCTGCCATATTTAAAAAATAGTAGAAAATATCGCTCATTGTGAATACACTCTCTGAAAACATTGAGCCCCTCATGGCAGAATCGTGTTCTGTCAGAAGAACAGTTAACATCATTGGTGATGGCTGGTCTTTCATGATTTTGAGGGAATGTTACTTCGGCGTTCGCCGCTTTCAAGATTTTCAAGATATCCTAAGTATTCCTCGTGGTACTCTCACAGCAAGATTAAATACTCTAGTTGCTGAAAATATTCTTAAAAAGACAACATCCGATCCAACAAAAAAAAGGCTTGAATACAGACTTACAAAGCAAGGTATTGATCTCTATAAGGTCATGATTGCACTTATGTCATATGGTGATAAATGGATTGAAGCATCGCCTAAGCAACCTCTAAAGCTAAAACATAAAACCTGCAATCACGAATCACATCCTTTTGTAGGATGCCCTCATTGCAGACAAGAAATCACCGCGTCAGAAGTTAACTATAGAAATGGTCCTGGATTTGGATATGAACCCGCCTATCCCGGTCCAAAACTTCGTAAATCCGCCGACCCCTTATTAATTGAAAAAAGAAGGCCAAGCTCCGTAGCTAGAGCACTCAGAACTATTGGTGATCAATGGGGCTTTATGGTTCTCAGGGAAGCATTTTTCAAAGTGAGAAGGTTTGATCAAATTCAAACTAAACTAGGAATTTCCCCAAATACTCTCGCAAACAGACTTAATCACTTCTTAAATGAAGGTATGTTTCAAAAGGTGCAGTATCAAAGCAATCCAGATCGCTTTGAGTATCGCCTGACTCCAAAAGGCCGTGCAATATTTTCAAGCTTCATGGCTATGCTTGCGTGGGGCGACAAGTGGTTATCCAAGGATGGCTCCCCAATCATCTTGAGCCACCAAAAATGTGGGCATGACTTCACGCCTTTGGTAATGTGCGACTTTTGCAAGAATGAAATTCATGCAAAAGATATGCACTATGACACCGTTTATACAGATCCAAAAGAATCTGTTAAGCACGCAGACAAATAAATCTCGCACCACAATCATTAAGTAGTTTATTGCCCTACTGGCAGACCTACATATCTATTGGGATTGACCTGAAAGATATGCGGAGATTGCTTACTCACTGAGTGGCGTAAATAGCAAAACGACTTAG
>CANISN010000182.1 GCA_947470165.1 Burkholderiaceae bacterium
AGCCAAATTCCAAAAAAAGCTTTTGAAAATTCAGCGCCAGGGATTTGGGCAATTTTCTTACCCTCGAAAAAGAAGGTGGTGCCAACTTTGGGAGAATAGATGCCCGTGATACTTTGCCCCGGCTCAATATTTGGAAAAACAGTAGCCAATTCCTTTCCCCAAATTGCTGCCTGCATCTCTGGCACGCCAATTTTTCTCATCTCATCGGCCGTTCTGCTAGCAATCGCGCTACCAGAGAAGGATTTTTGATATTGAATATTTAAGGCAAAATCCGATGAACTCAAATTACCTGCACGATATAGGGTTGCATCGTAAACATGAAAGCCCCAAAAGTTCAGTCTGCCAGCTCCTTGCGGCTGAGATTGATTCATAGCAAGCTCGATGTGGGATATGTCCTTAGCGCTACATACGCCACTCACCAAAGAAAGTGTTATCAATAGGGTGGCGCTACTTTGTACAAAGTATTTCCTCATCAGTCATCCTTTCTTTTTTGATGTTGCTCTTACGAGACCTAATGCCGTAGGGCCAAAGATACTAGAAATAATATGGCGATGCTTAGCAAAAAATCGGTACCCCCATGTCAGCATTGGGCGTAAGCTTGCTCGTGAAAAAAGCCAAGCTAATATTGGTAGATTCGCTCTCTCATATGCTGCAGTGAAGACATCAACGCCGTTAATCAGTGCACCATCATCATATTGTGCATACATAGAATCTAATGCCTGCTGGCACGAGACTCCTACCGACTCTGCAATATATTGCGAAGAGTTGATATCCACAAAACTGAGTAAGCCAGCCTCATTTCGCCCCGATAAAAATAGAATTTCAGCCTGACATAAAGGGCACAGTCCGTCATAGTACATAGTCAACTTTTTCATCATCATTACTTGTGCTTATATTGTGTTGAGCAATAGGCACGCATGACTAACTTACTCCTGAGTGCCAGGTGTTTTGTTGTTCTCCCCGTGACTCTTTTGCGCCATAAATTAAAGGAGGAGCGTTTAAGTTCCGCTCTCATGATGGCAATCACTTGCGCCTCAGATAGGCCAAAATTTTGCTCAATAGCATCAAATGGAGTACGGTCCTCCCAAGCCATTTCAATCAACCTAGAAAGATCAGCCTCAGAAAGAAGAATGGGGAGCTGAATAGTCATCAAGCAAGTTTAAGACTTATTCAATAAACTAGCTGAGCCACCTATAAAGAAGCACCCATAATGACTGTTACCACACCCTTAGTTCCTCAGCCCTTCCGCGCATTAGTCATTGGATCCTCAGGAACTGTTGGATCAGCTTTTATGGAATTACTAGAAGCCAACCCTTCCTGCAGTGCTATATATGGCATTCATCGAAACTCGCCTATTACGATTGATTACCAGGATCTCAACACCATTGAAGTGGCTGCTACTGCCCTAGCCAATTCAGGACCTTTTCAGCTCATTATTAATACGATTGGGATACTGCACTCTGAGCATTGGATGCCCGAGAAAAAATTAGATGACCTCAATGCTGAGCAACTACAAATGCTGATGCAGATCAATGCGATTGGACCTAGTCTCACGATTAAATACTTTTCTAAACTACTAGATCCGGCGGGTGCTGTCATGGCAACCCTGTCTGCTAAGGTGGGTAGCATTGAAGATAATCGATTAGGTGGCTGGTATAGCTACCGCGCCTCTAAAGCAGCCTTAAATATGCTGATCAAAACTGCTGCAATTGAATTTGGTAGAACTAGGCCAAATACTGCTCTAGTAGCTCTCCACCCAGGCACAGTCAATTCCAGGCTATCGAAGCCATTTAAAGGCGAACAAATCGGTAGACCCCCCGCAGATGCCGCAAGCGATATGATCAAGGTCTTACTTTCTTTAAGCAAAGAAGCTTCAGGTACTTTTATTAACTACTCAGGAGAAAGCTTGCCTTGGTAGGCACCCATCCTTATGAAATTACGTACATCTCTTTTCCTCATCATCCTCTCCCTGCTTTGTACTCAGAGTAAATTAGCTACAGCGCAAAGTGAATTAGCCAGCAACTTACACGATGGGCAACATATTTTATTGATGAGACACGCTGATGCACCTGGATATGGCGACCCCAAGAACTATCAAATTAGTCAATGTGCTACTCAACGCAATCTTGGCGAATTTGGACGAAAGCAAGCTAAGGGTATTGGTGATTGGCTATCTAGCCAAGGAGTTGATCAGGCAAAAATCTACAGTAGTGCATGGTGCCGATGTGTAGATACGGCCACGCTACTCAACAAGGGAGCGGTAAAGAAAGAGGCATCCTTAGGTTCATTCTTTGATGATATGAGTCAGGCAAAAAAACAGACCGATGAATTAACAAAATTTATCGCAACTGAACGTAAGCAATATCCAAAGATGCCAATCATCATGGTGACCCACCATGTCAATATTCAATCCTATGTTGGTATGGTTGTTAACTCCGGCGATATGGTTTTGGTCAAGGTGGATCCCACCGGAAAACCTCTATCATTCAAGCTCTACCCAAGCCCATAAAGCTATTTTATTTTTTATTCTCCCCTCAATATAAAGAGCACTTATGCCCGTAGAATCTTCCTTCAATGTTTTAGGACAGCCATTAGTACCATGCTCCTTTGATCCTTTAACAGGATTCTTTAGGGATGGTTGTTGCAAAACAAATGAGGAGGATGTGGGGAGTCACTTAGTCTGCGCAGTGCTCACTAATGACTTTTTACAATTCAGTTTGAAGCGCGGTAATGATTTGATTACCCCAAGAACTGAGTACCAATTTCCTGGTTTAGTGGCGGGTGATCAATGGTGTCTATGCCTGAATCGCTGGATAGAGGCACTAGAAGCAAACTGTGCGCCAATGATCAAACTCGAGAGTACTAACGCAAAAGCTTTGGAAAAAGTCTCTCTGGAAACATTGCTGCAGTTCGCCGCTCCTGCAGAGGTTTAACTTAGCCATTGCGCTCAAGCCATAAGCGACGATAGGCTCCATGAGGGTCATGATCTTGAGTTTGCTTAGCCACATTGAAGGTTCTACCGCCCCTCGGATCCGTTCCTCGGCCAGCAATATAAAGCCAATTGCCTTGATTGCTATAGACGTCGTAATCGATCAATTGTGACTCAAACCAAGCGGCACCAGCACGCCAATCACCCTGCATGTCATAAATCCAGTAACTTGCTACGATCTGGCGCATGCGATTAGATAGGTAGCCACTTTCGCTCAACTCACGCATCCCCGCATCAATCAGTGACTCGCCCGTATTTCCAGAGCGCCATTGCTCAAACCCGACTGCATCAAACGTTGTTGCAGCTAGCTTGCTAAGTCCGCGCGCTTGGTATAAGCGCCTACCGAACTTAAAGTGAAGAAATCGAAAGTAATCGCGCCATAACAACTCAAACCAGAGCCAATAAGTTCCATCGTTAGCGCCATAACACTTTTCATAAGCCGCCAACTCTGCAGCAAGGTCTCTTGCAGAAATACAGCCGCAAGCAAGCCATGGGGAAAACTTACTGGAATAATCTTTACCTATCAGTTGATTTCGGGTTTCCTTATAGCTATCTGGCAGGCGACGCTCAAGGTATTGTTTTAGATGAGCCTGCGCATGACTCTCCCCACCTAAATAGTCCACTTGAAGATACTTATGCGCTAGCGTTGCTTCAACCGCTAACTCATTGAGGTCATCAATCGATGGTAACGGAGGCATGGCTTTAAGAGTGGCGATGGGATTTGCAAACTTGAGCCCCTCACCTTCTACTGCCCGACGAAATTGCGTAAAAATATCAGGCATTTTCTGAAGCTCAAAAGAGAAATATTGAGGATCTAACATGCTCGATTGCCAGTACTCTTGGATATCAATACCCATGCCTCGTATCAAGGCAATCTGCTCTAACTCCTCAGGCGCCTCGATTTGCTCACAATGGATTGCTTGAGCACCCAAGGACTTCAGTAGCTGCGGAAGCACTTCTTCAGCTTGGCCGCTAAATTCAAATAAATTTGAACCTAAATCCTGTAATTGAGCCCTGAGATCATCTAAAGATTGCCTCAGAAAATTTTTGCGGTGCGCGCTTATTCTTTCAATACCATAGGCATTCAACTCACCATCCGTTTGATGAAGATAAACAGGAAATAGTTGGTCCGCACTTAAACAGGCACGTGCCAAAGCTGGATTATCGCTAAGGCGTAAATCATTTCGAAACCAATAGATCAGAATGCTCACTTATAGAGCCCCAGTCTGATGGGGTGAAGATTTCTTGAGACGGCAGG
>CANISN010000183.1 GCA_947470165.1 Burkholderiaceae bacterium
CTTGCAAGAACATCAATCTGACAGCGCGGGTAAATGGTTTTGAGATTCGCCAGTAGGGGTTGGGACATGACGGCATCACCAATCCAGTTAGGGGCGATGATCAGAATACGATTCATATAAGGTATCCCGATACAGCACCCCGAACTGGGATGCTGATAGGCTTAGTGCCCGTGTGGCTCGGTACCAGGAATGAGTCTGTATTCGGTGCCACAGTAAGGACACTTTGCTTCACCCGTTTTAGCAACATCTAGAAAGACACGTGGATGTGAATTCCAGCTAGGAGTCTTATTCGTTGGGCAATGCAAAGGTAGGTCCTTGCCATCAATCATCACAACTTGAGCTTCACTCATTCTCTGCTTTCTTATTACTTAACGTAAGTCAGCCAAGACTGATACTGATCATTTCTACCGTAGACCGCATCAAAGTAAGTCTTCTGGATTTTCTCGCTGATCGGACCACGCTTACCATCACCAATAGTGCGATCGTCTAACTCACGAATAGGCGTTACTTCAGCTGCAGTGCCGGTAAAGAAGGCTTCATCCGCTGAGTACACTTCATCACGGGTAATACGTTTCTCACGTAATTCATAGCCAAGGTCTTTGGCAATTTGGATAATCGAGTTACGCGTGATGCCATCTAGGCAAGATGCCAGATCTGGCGTGTAAATAATTCCGTTATTAACAATGAAGATATTTGCGCCGGAGCCTTCAGAGACATAGCCTTCTGTATCTAGCAATAGGGCCTCATCGTAGCCATTGGCAGTCACTTCTTGGTTGGCCAGAATAGAGTTGATGTAGTAGCCCGATGCCTTAGCGCGCACTAGTGAAGAGTTCACAAAGTGACGGGTAAATGAGGAAGTTTTAACGCGGATACCCTTATTGATGCCATCTTCACCTAGATACGCACCCCACTCCCAAGCAGCGATCGCGGTGTGGATGGTGTTACCTTTTGGAGAAATCCCGAGTTTCTCGGATCCAATAAAGATGATCGGGCGGATATAGCAGGCTTCTAGCTTATTGCTGTTCACTACGTCGATGATGCCGCTGGTGATTTCCTCTGGGGTATAGGGCATATTCATCTGAAAAATCTTGGTTCCATTGAATAGGCGCTTAACGTGCTCGGGAAGGCGGAAAACAGCCGTTCCTTTGGGGGTTTTGTAGGCACGAATGCCTTCAAATACGCCCATTCCGTAGTGGAGACTATGGGTTAGTACATGAATATTGGCCTCACGCCAGGGAACAAGCTTCCCATCGGACCAAATAAAGCCATCGCGGTCAGACATCGACATTTTCTCTACCTTTTAAATATTTAATAAATGGGTGATTCAATTCGGTAAAACAGGGTTCTAGAAGGGGGTTTAAGCCCCCAGGCCTAGGAACGCTTCTATGCCTTTATTGTAGAGCAGGCAGCGCAACGGGGCAGATCAATTCCTTTGTGATGCTTAGCTCAGACGATTTAGAATGGAGCATTCTCCACAAATCATTCAATTTACCTATTTTCATGCCGGAATCTCTCTTCAAAGTAAAACGCCTTAGTGACCTAGCTGCAGCAGGTCTTCTCAAGGGAAGGCGAGTACTTATCCGTGCTGACCTCAATGTTCCCCAGGATGACGTAGGCAATATCACTGAAGACACTCGCATTAGAGCCTCTATGCCTGCGGTTCAAATGTGTTTGGATGCTGGTGCGGCCGTCATGGTCACCTCCCATCTGGGTCGACCTACTGAGGGTGAATTTAAGCCTGAAGATAGCTTGGCGCCGGTAGCCGATCGGATTGCCACTCTCTTAAATAGAAAAGTCCCCTTAATTAGCAATTGGGTCAATGGCGGATTTGAAGTGAATCCGGGCGAATTAGTATTGCTCGAGAACTGCCGACTTAATGTGGGTGAGAAAAAAAATAGTGATGAGTTGGCTAAAAAGATTGCCGCTCTGTGTGATGTGTATGTCAACGATGCTTTTGGTACTGCCCATCGTGCCGAAGCAACTACCAATGGCGTCGCTAAGTTTGCACCGATTGCCTGTGCAGGTCCGCTGATGGCCGCTGAATTAGATGCTTTAAGCCGCGCTTTAGCAAGCCCTAAGCGACCTTTAGTGGCGATCGTAGCTGGCTCCAAAGTATCTTCAAAGTTGACTATTCTCAAAGCTTTGGCTGACAAAGTAGATGAGTTAATTGTGGGTGGTGGCATTGCTAACACCTTTATGCTGGCTAAAGGTTTGCCGATCGGTAAATCATTGGCTGAGCCAGATTTAGTTGACGAAGCCCGAGCAATTATGGAGATGATGGAAAAGCGCGGCGCACACGTTCCCATTCCTGAGGATGTAGTTGTTGCCAATGAACTCTCTCCATTGGCTCGTGCAAATCGTGTGCCTGCTGATCAAGTAGCCGAGGACGATATGATTTTAGATATCGGCCCTAAGACTGCTGCGCGTTTATCTACTATGTTGGCCCATGCTGGCACGATTGTATGGAATGGCCCATTAGGCGTATTTGAAATTGATCAGTTTGGTGGGGGTACTAAGATGTTGGCAGCAGCGATTGCGCATTCACCAGCTTTTTCAATAGCTGGCGGTGGCGATACCTTGGCAGCAATTGCGAAATACGGTATTGAGAATCAAGTGGATTACATCTCTACTGGTGGTGGTGCTTTTCTAGAGTTCTTAGAGGGCAAGACCTTGCCAGCCTTTGCAGTACTTGCTAAAAGAGCGAAAGACTAATTATGCTAAGAGCAACAAAGATTATTGCCACATTAGGACCTGCTTCAGAAAAACCTGAAGTATTACGCGAGATGATTCGTGCGGGTGTAGATGTAGTGAGGATGAATTTTTCTCATGGCACTATTGCTGACCATAAAGCACGTCACGACTTAGTTCGGAGTATTTCGGCAGAAGTCGGTAAAGAAGTTGGCATCATGGCTGACCTCCAAGGTCCAAAAATTCGTGTTGGGAAATTCGTTGATAGCAAAATCCTCTTAAAGGAAGGTGCGCAATTTATTCTTGATGTCGCTTGTGAGTTAGGCAATCAAGAGCGTGTAGGTTTGGATTACAAAGAGTTGCCGCAAGATGTAAAGCCGGGCGATCGTCTTTTATTGAATGATGGATTGGTTGTGCTGCGTGTAGAAAGCGTTAAGGGTGGAGAAATCTTTACCCTGGTAGAGCAAGGTGGCCCGCTCTCGAATAACAAAGGCATTAATCGTGCAGGTGGTGGTCTGACAGCCCCCGCTTTGACAGATAAAGATATTACTGACTTAGATGCGGCAATTGCAATGGGCGTCGATTTTCTGGCGATTAGTTTTCCAAAAGATGGTGCGGATATGGCCTATGCCCGTAAGTTGGCAGATGCCGCTAGCATTAAGCATGGTGTTGGTAAGGTTCGCACGATTGCAAAAGTTGAGCGCGCTGAAGCGATTGAGATCGATGCACTCAATAGCATTATTGCGGAGAGTGACGGCATTATGGTTGCGCGTGGCGACTTGGCCATTGAGGTTGGTAACGCTGCCGTTCCCGCTTTACAAAAGCGCATGATCAAACTGGCACTCGAGGCAGATAAATTCACTATCACTGCAACACAAATGATGGAGTCGATGATTAATGCTCCAGTACCCACTCGTGCCGAAGTGAGCGATGTGGCAAATGCGGTATTGGATGGTACGGATGCGGTCATGCTCTCCGCTGAATCTGCTGCGGGTATGTATCCAGTACAAACTATTAAAGCAATGGCAGAGATTTGTGTTGAAGCTGAAAAGTCAGATCGTGTAAAGCTCGATACAGATTTCTTGGACCAAACGTTTGCCCGCATTGATCAGACTATTGCATTGGGGGCACTATTTACAGCACATCACCTTAATGCCCATGCGATTGCAGCATTGACCGACTCTGGTTCTACCCCAGTGTGGATGAGCCGTCATAACATTCACGTTCCTATTTTTGCCTTAACGTCAAAGATTTCAACGCAGCGTGCCTTGAGTACTTACCGCAATGTATTTCCAATTGGATTGGATTACACCAAGCACCGTGATACTGCTTTACAAGAAGTGGAAGATTGCTTGAAAAAGTTGGGCGCTGTGAAGAAAGGTGACATTGTGGTCCTCACCTCCGGCGAGCCGATGGGTGAGCCTGGTGGCACAAATTCCCTCAAAATTATTCAAGTGAAGTAACGCATTTCTACAATATTTACTCAATTATTTATTACCAACATTTCAATTAAGAGATCATCATGGCTTTAGTATCTTTACGACAAC
>CANISN010000184.1 GCA_947470165.1 Burkholderiaceae bacterium
CGCTAATGCTGGCGTGGGCTGTCACTATTCATAAGAGTCAGGGTAAGACTCTTGATAAGATCAAGGTAGATTTATCTTCGGGAGCTTTTGCATCAGGGCAAGTTTATGTTGCCTTGAGTCGCTGTACCTCCATCGAGGGCATTACTCTGGAGCGCCCCATACAGCCCAAGGATGTGAGCTGTGATCTAGAGGTGAAGCGTTTCTATCTGAACTGTTTGCCCAGCTAATTTTCTTAAAAGCCAGCCACCAATCCATCCCGACGATGATCACTTCCACCAATATAAGCATCCTGAGTTTCTTCGCCCAATAAGGCAATCGCTTGAGCGCTACCAAAGTCTAGGCTGTTCGCTGGCATGACAGTTACTTCATGCCCCATTGCTTTTAGTCCGTCGACTGCTTCAGTTGGCATGGATGCTTCAACAGTGAGCTTACCCACATCATCAATTCTCCAGCGAGGCGCATCTGAGCAGGCCTGTGGATTGAGATATTCATCAACAAATCGCATCACAAACTGAAGATGTCCTTGGGGTTGCATATTACCACCCATCACACCAAATGCCATGGCTGGCTGACTACCTTTGGTGAGGAATGCGGGGATGATCGTGTGAAAAGGGCGCTTACCTGGTGCCACTTGATTGGGATGACAATCGACCAAACTAAAGCTCATGCCACGGTTATGAAAGGCAATACCACCTGGGGCAACAACTCCAGAACCAAAGCCTTTGAAGTTCGACTGAATATAAGAAATCATCATGCCGGAGTCATCGGCAGCACACAGGTAAACAGTGCCACCAGCATGTGGATCTCCAGCGCGATAGCTACCCACTTGGTTGTGATTAATCAGCGCAGCGCGGCTAGCCAAATAATCCCTATCCAATAGAGCGCTCGTCGACACTTTCATCGTACTAGCATCGGATATATGAGCATAGGCATCAGCAAAGGCAATACGCATGGCTTCCACTTGCAGATGAATGCGCTGTGCAGAATTAGCCGGATATTGTTTTGCGTTAGCTGCTTGCAAAATACCAAGTGCCATCTGCGCCACAATGCCTGAGCCATTGGGAGGAATCTCATGCAAGGTGTAATCACCATAATCAAACGCCAATGGCTCAACCCAGTCAGTTTGATTGGCAGCAAAATCTGCCATGGTGAAACAGCCACCGGTGCTTTGAGCAAAGTCGACCATACTTTGGGCTAACTTGCCGGTGTAAAAAGATTCACCTTCAGTGTTGGCGATCTCACGCAAAGTATTAGCTTGTGCAGGGTAGCGCCAGAGTTGACCAGCGGTTGGCGCTTTACCGTCAATCAAAAACGATTTACTAAAACCAGGCTCATTCTTCAGAATGGGAATTGCTTCGCGCCATTGACGAGCGATTACTGGTGAGACTGGAAAGCCGTTTTCAGCATAATCAATTGCACGTTTAAAGAGTTGCGCAAAAGGCAGCTTGCCAAACTTACGAGATAACTCAATCCAACCCGAAACCATGCCAGGCACAGTCACGGTATTCCAGCCAATCAGATCCATTGCCGCCTTACCAGCAAAATATTCTGGTGTCCAGGCTGCCGGTGCGCGACCAGAGGCATTCATGCCATGGAGTTTTTTGCCATCCCAAATCAAGGCAAAGCCATCACCACCAAGGCCATTCATCGTCGGCTCTACAACGGTGAGCGTAATTGCAGTGGCTAAGGCTGCATCAATAGCATTACCCCCGTTTTGCAAAATTTCAATACCTGCTTGGGTAGCTAAAGGCTGCGAACTAGCCACAGCATTTTTTGCTAATACTGGGGCACGGCCGCCACCAAAGGGAGGGGAAATCACCATGGATATGATCTATTCATTAAGGGGGTGGACTGCAATGGAATGAGCGCTTCATTAATCTTAGTCAATTTTAATGTTTGCAGCCTTAACAATCTTTGCCCATTTGTCATGCTCGCTTTGGGTAATGTTTGCTAATTGCTCAGAATTAGCAAACTGCGGATGGATTCCTTGGTTTGCTAGGCGAGCCTTGAAGTCTGGGTTAGTTAAAATCTTTCGAATTTCTCTTTCTAGTCTTGCAACAATTACAGGTGATGTTCCCTTAGGTGCGAAGAATGCATAAAGATTTTCGACATCAAACTGTTTCATACCATCTTGTCCTAAGGTAGGAGCATTAGGAATTAATGGCGAACGCTCTGCGGCTGCAATAGCAATGGGGCGTAGCTTTCCACTTTGAATATGCGGTAAGGATGCAGTTACGCTATCGAACATCATGAGAGTATTGCCAGCAATTAAATCAGGTAGGGCAAATGCACTACCTTTATAAGGTATGTGTGTACCGGTGGCACCGATACGCTGCATAAACAGAGTCGACTCTAAATGTGAGAGGGAGCCATTACCCTGCGAAGCATAGTTGAAGTCACCCTTTTTGGATTTAATGAATGCAATGAGTTCTGGTAAATTTTTTGCTGGTACGGAAGGGTTGACCACAATCAAATGTGGAATGGCGCCAACTAAGGCGATGGGTGCAAAGTCTTTAGTCAGATCTGCTGGAGGATTCTTAAAGAGCGAGTAAGAAATCGATTGATTTGTCAGTGCGCTAAAAAGTAGGGTGTATCCATCAGATGAAGCTTTAGCTGCGGCACCTAGTGCAATCATTCCGCCAGCACCCGGTTTATTCTCAATGACGACGGGTTGACCTAAGGCCTCACCAAGAGGTACGCCTATCGCACGGGCAAATACATCGGTAGAGCCGCCGGCAGGAAAAGGCAGAATAGCCATAATGGGCTTCTTAGGCCAATCGGCATCAGGCGCGGCCAATGCATGGGTGCAAAGGCCGATTGAAATTAGCAAGGCTGTGAGAATGTGGCTATAGATGTATTTTGTGAGATTCATTTCAATATTCTTTTAAGTGATGGTCTATCGTATTGGTAAACTACTCGTAACAAGAGCTTAGATGATTTGTTAATCATGCATAGTAGCTCTATGGTGCTAAATCAGGATTCGGTACTCGCTATTAGTGCATCATGCCCAAGGTAAAGTCATATTTCATTAAAGCGCAGTAAGCCCTCTAATTGAATAGGTGATACAAAATCGGAATAGCCACCGCGCTAATCACGCCATTCATACCCATCGCAAGACTGGCGTAAGCACCCGCCTCAGGATGAATACTAAAGGCTCTTGAAGTTCCGATACCATGAGCTCCAATACCAATTGCAAAGCCTCGCTGCCACCACGCCTTCATCCCTAGGGCATTCAAAATAAACGGTGCCAAAATGGCTCCGAGGATGCCGGTGGTAACGGCAAAGATCGCAGTTAGGGTTGGAGATACAGCAATACGTTCTGCAATGCCCATCGCAATGGGTGCGGTAACCGACTTAGCATACATCGCGCCAGTAATGCTGACATCAGCTCCCAATATTTTAGCGATGTTCACTGCGCTAATGATGGATACCAAGCCGCCAGCAAGCAAAGACGCCAATAAGGGTAGGGAGCGACCTTTAAGGCTATTTAGCCCTCTATAAATAGGGATGGCTAGAGATACAGTTGCCGAGCCCAATAAGAAGTGAATAAATTGCGCGCCTTCAAAGTAGCTCGAATATGGCATCTCTATCAACTGAATCACGCTCGCCACCAAAATGATGGCAATCGCTACAGGGTTGGCCAGCGGATTTTGCTTAGTGTTCTTATAAATCCAAAGACCAATCTGATAGGCAGCTAAGGTAATGAAGAGTGCGAATAAGGGACTGCCGGATAAATAAACCCAAATTTCGATAATGGAGTGTTTTTCGTTCATTGATCCAGCACTAGGGGCTTAGGGCTTAAAAAGCGGACCACTATCGCGCTAGTGGCAATGGTGAGAATCACGCTACCTAGCAAAGCACTCACAATTGCTAAAGCATTCGCTTTGAGCTGAGGTAAGAACAGAACCACACCAACAGCTGCCGGCACAAACAAGAGACCAAGATATTGGCTAAAAGTATCTGCCACACTGGCTAAATCGGGATTGATCTCATTGCGCATTACCAGCCAAAGAATGAGTAAGACTAGGCCAATTACGGGGCCAGGTAGCGTGGGCAGGGCGAACTTGCAAACAAGTTCACCTAGGCTCTGAAATAAGAGGATTTGGACGAGGCCAGAGATCATGCCTTGATCTTACTGCCCTACAATATATGTTGCAAAGCAATAAATTAATTCTTGGTTAAGATAAGCACTACAAAAGTAG
>CANISN010000185.1 GCA_947470165.1 Burkholderiaceae bacterium
AAAGTTGGGCTTAGAAACAAAAGCCAAGATATCGCCCGTTTCAGGTTCAATCGCAACAAATGCGCCGCGGAAATTTCCATAGAGTTGCTCAACCAAATACTGCAGCTTGATATCAACTGACAGCACTATATTTTTTCCGGGCACAGAAGGCGAGCTTGAAAGTGTGCGCACCGGTTTTCCGCCGGCAGTGATTTCTACTTGGTCATATCCTGGTACGCCGCGGAGAACTGTTTCATAGCTTTGCTCCAAACCTATCTTGCCAACATGCTGAATGCCCGGTAAAAAAGAGGTCTGTAGAGCATCAGGATCATCTGCTTTGGAGTTTTCAATTTCTGCTTGCATGCGTTCTTTATCGCGCTGAGAAACGCGTCCAATGTAGCCGATTAAATGCGACGCTAGTTCGTTATAGGGATACTCGCGAAAGCTGCGGGCGCGGATCTCAACCCCCGGAAATCGATAGCGATTGGCCATAAATCGCGCTGTTTCAGCCTCAGTGAGCATAGACCTCAGAGGAAAGGTTCCCATTTTTCTTGAATCATCTAGGGCACGCTTGAAATTTCGGCGATCTTTTGCAGAAATAAGAATAATCTGCGAGAGCTCATCAATGAGCTCATCTACATTACCTGAGACCTCTTCAGCATTGATATCTAGAGTGAGTGCAGAATAGTTTCTACCAATCACAATACCATTTCGATCTATCAAAAGACCGCGATTCGCGGGGACTGGGATAAGAGCAATTCGATTGCTATCAGCTAGGACAGAATACTTGCTATGATTAAATACTTGAAGCCATAACAGCCTAGTTGCGAGCAATAACAAGCACACGGTAGTGAATACTATTGCAATAGTAATCCGCTCTTGAAATGAATCGAGATCTGGCTTTTTAAAAGAAACCATTCAGATCTCTAAATTGGGCGATTGTGATCAACATCGATTGGACGACGCTGTGGCGAGAGCAGAATGCGTGTGGCGAGTGGCCAGAGCATAGCCTCCACTAAGGCTTGGGCGATGCCAGTCAGAGCCCACCAGTATGCTGTGCCGCTTAGGAGCCAATGAACCAGCATTGGAAAAAGCGATGTTAATAAGAAAATAGGTACAAGATGAAGTGCCTGGGTGGAAACTGTTAGAGCAACAATTCTTCTGTGCCAAGATACTGCAATATAAGCGACCAGTGAATAACTAAAGGCATGTAAACCTAGAAGATCTGAGTTATGAACATCCATTAGTAAGCCGAGGGCAAAAGCAATGCTGACTCCCACGTAGCGATGTTGGTGAATATTCCAAAAAACGATACAAATAATTAACCAATCGGGTACCCAGACCTCATTGCCCATTGGTAATAGATTTAACAAAAGCGCGCAAAATAAGCTGAAATAAATAAAGAATGGATTGGCTGGGCGGAGAATATAGCCGCTTTGAAAGTCAATCATTGCATTCCTCGCGAACGAGTTTGGCGGCGTCCGGGAGTATTTGTTGCATTGACTCCAGGTGTTGTAGTAATTGTTGGAGGCTTTGCATCCCATTGTGGGTCATACAGCAATGCAAGTGCCTGACGATAACGATTGACAGGTGAGACGGGCACGCAAAATACATTAGAGGAATTTTTGTCGGCACTACGTTCGATGCGACTAATCACCGCAACTGCAAAGCCTGGGGGATAAATACCATCAATGCCAGAGGTAATAAGAATATCGCCAACTTCTAAATCGCTAGCTACGGGTAGGTAACGAAGTTCCAAGGGATTGCCCCGCCCCGCCCCAAATACTGCAGCTCTCAAGCCATTGCGCGCTACTTGCACTGGTACTGCAAAGTTGCGGTCTTCTAGTAAAGAAACTTCTGCTGAGCGATCGTAGATACGAACCACTTGGCCTAAGATGCCAGAATCATTAGCTATAGGATTTCCAAGCTTGAGTCCGTCATTACTTCCGCGGTTGATAACAATGCGTTGCGAAATGGGATTGGGCGGATTGAATAAGATCTCGACAGGTAATGTTTTATAAGAAAGGTGATTTTGTAAATCCATTAACTGCCGCAAATTTTGATTTTCAACCAAAAGAAGCTCAGACTGATTAGCAAGCAAAGAGAGCTCCGCTTGCCGCCCTTTCATTTCTTGATTTTCTTTATCTAGAGTGCCGCGCGTTGTGAAATATTCCGATATGGCCTCATGGGCATTGCGTGGAAACAGCATTGCATGCTCAAGAGGGCGCATGATTAAGTTGACGTTATTACGAATCGGATCCAGGGCTTTATAGCGAAAATCGATCAACATCAATGCGATGCTGATCGAAAGGCAGACAATCAGTTTTAATAAAGCTGGAACGCCTTGCCGGAACAGTGGAGGAGCGCTATGTTGCAATTCCCTAATCGACTCTTAAGTCAATTACTCATTTGAGAAGACGCCGCCTAGCTTATCCATACGCTCCAGTGCGATACCGCAACCACGAGCAACGCAAGTGAGAGGATCTTCTGCAACATGAATTGGGAGGCCAGTTTCTTCGAGCAGCAAACGATCAAGGTCACGCAACAGTGCTCCTCCGCCGGTGAGCATCATGCCGCGTTCAGCTATATCAGAAGCGAGCTCAGGTGGGACTTGCTCAAGCGCAGCTTTAACGGCGGTCACAATTTGATTCAGTGGATCTGTTAATGCTTCGAGAATTTCGTTACTAGTGACGGTAAAGCTACGCGGAATACCTTCAGAAAGGTTCCGACCCTTGACTTCCATTTCGCGAACTTCTGCACCCGGGAAAGCAGAGCCAATAGTTTTTTTAATCAGCTCAGCAGTTTGTTCGCCGATTAACATTCCATAGTTACGACGAATGTAATTGGTGATTGCCTCATCAAACTTATCGCCACCAACTCGAACAGAGCCTTTGTAGACCATGCCACCTAATGACATCACTCCAACTTCAGTTGTACCACCGCCAATATCAACAACCATAGAACCAGCAGCTTCTGAGACTGGTAGGCCGGCGCCAATCGCAGCAGCCATGGGCTCTTCAATCAAAAATACTTGTGATGCGCCTGCGCCTAATGCAGATTCGCGGATGGCGCGTCGCTCAACTTGAGTGGAGCCACAAGGAACGCAAATGATGATCCGTGGGCTTGGCTTTAACAGCTTGCTCTCGTGTACCATTTTGATAAATTGCTTGAGCATTTGCTCAGTAATCGTGAAGTCGGCGATAACGCCGTCCTTCATGGGGCGAATAGCCTCAATATTTCCAGGAACACGACCCAACATCGCTTTTGCTTCTTTTCCAACCGCCAAAATGGTTTTTTTGCCATTTGGGCCACCTTCAGTGCGAATTGCCACAACTGATGGTTCGTCAAGCACAATACCCCGTTCACGCATGTAAATTAGGGTGTTGGCGGTACCTAGGTCGATTGCCAGGTCATTAGAAAAGTAGCTGCGAAAAAAACCAAACATGATGTAGTGGGAAAATAAGTAAGTGATAAAAAATATATACAGGAATGATACTCTAACGCCCCATGAAACTTGATGATGTCGAGCGCATTGCGCACCTTTCTAGCCTTGAGTTAAGTAAGGCAGAAGCCGAGGCAGTTTTGCCACAACTACAAGCTGTTTTTGCCTTAGTTGAGGAGATGCAGGCTGTTGATACAAGTGGACTTGCTCCCTTGGCTCACCCCATTCTCTTTTTGCGTGATTTGGCGCAACCTCTCAGGACGGACGCCATTACAGAGTCTGATCAGCGTAAGCAAAATATGCAATCTGCTCCTGCTGAGCAGGACGGTTATTTCTTGGTTCCCAGGGTGATTGAATGAGCTGGCACCAAACTTCCATTGCCATAATGGCAAAAGCCTTAGCTGCAAAAGAGGTTTCTAGTGCCGAGCTAACTAAGTACTTCTTGGACCGTATAGAGGCCGGAAAACGTTGGAATGCCTTCCTTGATGTAAGCACTCACTTAAGTTTAGAGCAAGCCTCTAAAGCAGATTCTTTAATTTCCTCTGGTAAAGGCGGAAGGTTAACTGGAATCCCCCTTGCGCACAAAGACGTCTTTGTAACGCGCGGCTGGAAGTCCACCGCAGCATCAAAAATGCTCGAGGGTTACCTTAGCCCGTTTGACGCTACCGTGGTGGCAAACCTAGGAATGCCTAGCGAAGAAAATCCAAATGCTGCTGGTATGGTTTGCCTAGGTAAAACTAATATGGATGAGTTCGCCATGCGTTCCTCGAACGA
>CANISN010000186.1 GCA_947470165.1 Burkholderiaceae bacterium
CACCCTCTTCGTTGTGCCGGCAATGTATTTATTTATTGGCGCCGATCACCATCAGAAGAAATTCAAGCAACAGTAAATCAGTATTTACTTGCAGCCCTATTCTAGATGGTGTTTAAGCACTACTTTATAACGTTAAGTTCTTTCTCAGCTACTACCTTGTACTGCGTGCCCTCTTCTAGTCGCTTCATCCAAGCATCAATGTTATTCAATATTGGGCGCGGTCCAGTTTGATCTGGAAAGGTCTGGTTCAGCAGGATCCATCGGCTGACACAGAGTGCTAGTGGAATGTCACCAATATGAAAAGTATTTCCTGAGCAGTATTGTTGGCTTATTAATTGCTGATCTAGCAAAGTCAGTAAAGCACTGCTATCTTGATAGGCTTTCCGAATGGCTTCATAGTTTCGCTCGCCCTCAGGTATACGAGTGAGACCCAGAAAAGCAATCCGTAAGCTTGGCCATAGGGTGCCTACTTGCCAATCCATCCACTTCTCAGATTGATACTGGCTTGCCATATCTGTGGGGAAGCATTTGGATTGACCGTACTGGCGAGCAAGATAGCGCAGGATGGTATTGGATTCCCAAAGCACGAGATCGCGATCTTCTAGAGTTGGTACTAAGCCATTGGGATTGAGTGCTAAAAATTCAGGAGTGCGATTCTTGCCAAAATGTAGGCCTGCATCAATCCGTTCGAAATCTTTACCCTCTTTCAATCCTAGTTCTGCTAGACACCATAAAACCTTTTGCACATTGATAGAGCTTTTTCTTCCCCATAAGCGCATCATGAAAATTCCTATTTTGATATTTTTAAAATGTTGAATCTAAACCCATAAATTTACTATGCGCAAATATAAGGGGATGACTCAGTGGATCGTGTTTGAGATTAAGGACTTTGGCAACGATGATATTGTGATCCCCGCCGGTATGAACAGAAACGGTTTCACACTCGAAGTAAGCGCAACATCCATCAATTTGGGTAAGTCCACTTGCTGCAATTTGGTGTGAAATGCTGTCGAACTGATTTTCTTTCACGGTGGCAAAATGCATTGCCATTGCCTCCTGTGAGCGCGACAACACATGAATGAGTTGCTTATGAGCAACTTCAAAGTGAGGCATTAAGCGGGAGTGCTTCTTCAAGCTCCACAGAATTAGAGGGGGCTCCAAAGAAACGGTATTGAAGGAGCTGATGGTGATGCCATGAGCATTCTGATCAGAATCTAGGCAGGTGATTACAGTAACCCCAGTTGCGAAAGAAGCAAAGCCTTTGCGTAGTTCTTGAGAGGAAAATGGGGTCATCTTAACTTTTTTACTTGGCTGCAACTGGCACTTTAGCAGGAATCGTGGTGCCAGGAATCGGGGTTAGGATTTCGTTTTCTTCGGCTTTTACGCATTTAAAACGATATTCCTTACCAGACTTGGAGAGAAAGCTAGCGCCTTGGTAGAAATCGTTCTTGCAGGCAGTATTAGCAAAATCCATCACATCTTGAGGCGTTGCACTAGAGGATATTAGACGCATATTACCCATAGACATATTAATTTGGCTTGATGCACATCCAGCTAGCACTAAACCAGAAATCGTAGTTAATAGTAGAATTTTTTTCATGGAAACCTCCATAATCAGCAATGCTCGTTAGGATAAACCTATTACGTATTTGCTGTGGAGAAGGCAGCGTTTTTAAAAGGAAGAGACATGTTTAGAGCAATTTTGATAAATAAAGATGATCAGGGCTATCGTGCTGAGTTTTCTCAGGTAGATGAGGCAAATCTCCCTGAGGGGGATGTCAAGGTGAAGGTACTCTATTCGACGCTGAACTACAAAGATGGTTTGGCAATCACGGGTAAGGGTCCCGTAGTCCGGAGCTTTCCAATGGTTCCTGGAATTGATTTTGCTGGTGAGGTTTTAGAGAGCAGTAGTACAGAATTTAAGACTGGCGATATGGTGCTTCTCAATGGTTGGGGCGTTGGTGAAGGTCATTGGGGTGGTTTGGCCCAGCAAGCTCGCGTGAAATCCGAGTGGTTGATTCCTCTGCCGAAAGGCTTTACTGTTAAACAGGCATTAGCAATTGGTACAGCTGGTTATACGGCTATGTTGTCTGTCATGGCTTTGCAAAAGCATGGCTTAAAGCCCAGTGATGGTGAGGTGCTAGTAACTGGTGCCGCAGGAGGTGTTGGTAGTTTCGCCATTACCCTCTTAAGTAAGTTGGGATTCAAAGTTGTTGCCAGTACTGGGCGTATGGCTGAGGCTGATTATCTTAAGAAGTTGGGCGCAGCTGAGGTTATTGATCGTACTACTTTATCTGCCCCAGGCAAACCTTTAGCTAAAGAGCGTTGGGCTGCGGTCGTCGATAGCGTTGGCAGTCATACATTAGCCAATGCCTGCGCACAAACGAAGAGTGATGGTGCAGTTGCTGCTTGCGGATTAGCCCAGGGAATGGATTTTCCATCCAGTGTGGCGCCGTTTATTTTGCGGGGTGTTACTTTGTATGGCATCAATAGTGTGACAGTGCCAAAAGCAAAGCGGATTGCCGCTTACGAGCAATTGAGCAAGCTAGTGGATCTAAAAACTCTCGAAGAGATCTCTCACGAAATTAGCTTGGAGGATTCTATAAAGTACGCCGCTGAACTAATGGCTGGAAATGTTCGTGGACGCTTAATTGTGGATGTCAATAAATAAGCGACTGAGCTATCTTTATTGTGTCGCTTGAGACTTGCGTTTTTCTAGTGTTGCCCAAACTTCAAGTTTCTCAGGATTGGATAACTCAGACCATTGTGCGATCTCAGTCAGCGTGCGATATCAGCCACGACAAAAGCCATTTTCTGGGCTGATGTTGCAGCAATTGATGCAAGATGATGGAGCTGTTGTCAAAGTCAACCTAGAATAGACATAAATGAATACCAAAAACCAATCCAACGATCTTAGTTCTATTCATTATCCCTTAGAAGATGCTTTGCCGGAGGTGGGCAGTTCGATGGAGCTCGCGCCTGGTGTGCGCTGGCTAAGGATGCGCCTGCCCTTTGCTTTGGATCATATTAATTTGTGGCTATTGCGCGATGAGTTTGAAGGGGTTCAGGGCTGGACGATTGTGGATTGTGGAATTGCAAATGATGAGACCAAGGCTGCTTGGGAGCAGATCTTTGCCACGCAGTTAGAGGCTCTACCCGTATTGAGGGTGATTGTTACCCATATGCATCCGGATCATGTCGGCCTCTCACAGTGGCTATGCGAGAAATGGAATGTCCCTTTGTGGATTTCTATGACAGACTATTTAACAGCTCAGTGGCTCTCCCATAAAGAAGGTGGCGCTGCCATAGGTTCAAGTGAGGGAAGTGGTGGTTCTGCTGATCACTTTCAGAAACATGGACTCAGTGCGCCAGAAGACTTAGAAAAAATTCGGGCGCGCTCTAACTATTACAGCAATATGGTGCCTGGCGTACCCCGTCAATATCGTCGCATCATTGACGGAGAAATGATCTTGATTGGTGGTCATGAGTGGCAGGTCATCATGGGATTTGGACATGCGCCAGAACACGCGTCTCTGTATTGCCAAGCCTTAGACGTATTAATTTCAGGGGATATGTTGTTACCGCGTATCTCTACGAATGTTAGCGTCTACGATGCCGATCCAGATGCCGATCCTTTAGGTTTGTATCTCAGCTCTTTGGATCGATATTTGCCCCTACCAGATGGCACTCTTGTATTGCCCTCGCATGGCAAACCATTTACTGGTATGAAGCCACGGATTGATCAACTCAAGGCGCATCATGATGAGCGTTTAGCTGAGGCTATTGGGGCCTGTCAAAAACCGGCAACTGCTCGCGAGATCGTGCCGGTTTTATTTAAACGGGAGTTAGATATTCACCAAATGACATTTGCCATGGGTGAGGCTATTGCTCATCTGAATTACCTACTTCGTCGAGGTAAGTTGAGTCGCCAGCTTTGCGACGACGGGGTGTTGCGCTTTTGCGTGGTTTAGCAGCTTTTGTCTTAGGCTCTTCAGAAGATCCAGTAGAAGCAGCGGCGGTAGCAGAAACCGCATCCCCAAATGACTTTAGGGCCATCATCGTGGCATGCTGCACTTCTAAGCCCTGGATGGTGGACTTCAATATATTGAGGTTGAGATTAAGCCAGTTTTCAACGCTTTTAAGGTCCTTGATACGCTTCTCCAGCTCATCCGTGTCTAGCCCTGGAAATGCTGA
>CANISN010000187.1 GCA_947470165.1 Burkholderiaceae bacterium
GTTTTTAAGACTACTAGATTCTTCATGTAAGGCAAGGGCATCGAGTAGATTCATCATGCGTTCAATCACCTGGATGGCGGTTTTTCCAGCCTCACCAGGTACTTTCAACGCTTTCTCGGGTTTGATCCTTGTCATGCTGTTAATTGTAGCGATTTTTGATGAAATTGCACAATATGAAATCCAGATTCCACAAAAAAGGTGGATTTTTAGGGTTTATCTACTTGCGCAAGGCGGCAGCGCACTCAGCTATGAGTGTAGGACCCCTATAAATGATGCCGCTATAGAGTTGCACTAAGCTGGCACCGGCAGCAACTTTCTCTTTAGCATCATCACCACACAAAATACCGCCGACCCCAATAATGGGAATTGCATTGCCTAAATTTTCTTTGAGAGTCTGAATTACTTGAGTGGCAGCAAGACGCACCGGAGCCCCCGATAGCCCCCCAGCTTCTTGCCCAAACTCGAGTCCTTGAACCGCATCGCGTGCGACAGTAGTGTTAGTAGCAATCACGGCATCAATACCAAACTCCATTAAGAGATCTGCAATCAGTTTGATGTCATTTTGACCTAAGTCTGGAGCAATCTTCAAAAAGAGGGGTTTGCGAAGGCCATGCTGATCACTGAGAGCTTCGCGTGCTAAATGTAGTGAGCTAAGCAAAGAGCGAAGCATTTCCTCCCCTTGTAGTGCGCGTAAATTTTGAGTATTGGGGGATGAGATGTTGACAGTGATATAGGCGGCAACCGGATAGACAGCCCGCATGGCGGTCACATAATCGCTGGCAGCATTCTCAATAGGCGTAATTGCATTCTTACCAATATTTAAGCCAACGATGCCGCCGTTTTGCCAATATGCAGAATTGCGTACGCGCTTTACGCAGGCGTCCACACCATCATTATTAAACCCCATGCGGTTAATGATGGCCTGAGCTGCGGGCAGGCGAAACATCCGCGGCTTCGGATTCCCTGGCTGAGGTTTTGGGGTCACGGTACCAATTTCTAAAAACCCAAAACCTAAACTACCGAGTGCATCTATATGCTGACCGTCTTTATCTAAGCCAGCGGCCAGACCCACTGGATTAGGGAAGGTGATTCCACAAATCAATCGTGGGTCATGAGTAGGTTGCTCTATCAGGTGACGTAATAGTCCCCAGCGCTCTGCGCGATCTAAACTACTTAAAGTGACATCATGAGCTGTCTCGGGGTCTAGAGAAAAAAGCCAAGGACGAATGAGGGAGTAGCTATCGATCATGTCAAGATATTATGGCTCAATGATGGCCTGCCAGTGATCATCAATTAGTCCTTCAAGAGGTTGAAACTTGGCCTTATAGGACATTTTTTTACTCTGCTCAATGTAGTAGCCTAGATAAAGATAAGTGAGGTCTAAATCTAATGCCTGCTGAATTTGCCATAGAATACTAAAGTTTCCATAGCTCGCTGAGGTATTACTGGTATCAAAGAAGGTATAGACCGAAGAGATACCTTGATCCAAAATATCAATCATGCTGACCATGCGTAAGCGACCTGGATAAGGATCGTGCGGTCCATCACGAAACTCCACAATGCGGGAGTTAACGCGACTTTGCAATAAAAATTGCATGTACTGATCTTGGTCATCTTGATCCATACCACCACCACCATGCCGCTCATTTTGATAGCATTGATATAGCTGATAGTGCTCCTCTTGATAGGCTAGCTTGAGGACGCGTATATCTAGTTCAGCATGTTTTTTCCAAGAGCGGCGCTGACTACGGCTAGGTTTAAAGCGCTTCACTGGAATGCGAGTGGCGGTGCAAGCATTGCATTCATCGCAATAAGGGCGATAAGTGTATAAACCGCTGCGACGAAATCCAGTATTTACTAATTCACCATATAAATCCGCATGAATTAAGTGTGATGGGGTTGCGACTTGTGAACGAGCAGTCTTGCCTGGAAGATAGCTGCAAGGGTAGGGCGCTGTTGCGTAAAATTGTAGCGCCGTCAGCGGAAGTTCTTTTATTTGAGTCATAGCCAGTGACGAAGAATCTCTTTATTTAGTTTCCAGGGAATCTCTATATTAGTTTGCTTTAGCGCAATCTGCAGATGTACTAAAAATTCATTCCGAGAAATAGGCGCTGCACCCAATGAATCCAAGTGCGGAGTCTCTTGCTGGCAGTCAATCATTGCTACATGATTTTGATCGCACCAGGCGGCAAGGGCGGCTAAAGCAATTTTCGAGGCATTTGTTTGGTGGCTGAACATAGATTCGCCAAAGACCATGCCCCCAAATGCAACGCAATATAGACCACCAATGATGCGCCCATCTTTCATGACGGCGATACTATGGGCATGACCTTGCTCATGAAGAATAGTATAGGCGTCCATGATTTCATGGGTAATCCAAGTGCCATCTTGCTCTTTTCTTCTGGCGGTTGCGCAGGAACGAACGACGGCACCAAAATCTTGATCAATCAAGATTTCCTTTTGCGGATCGGATAAAAATTGTCGAATAGTTTTCTTAAGTGAATCGTGGCATTTAAAGTTAGCGGGTCTTAAGACCATCCTAGGGTTAGGAGACCACCATAGGACGGGTTGGTTATCTGAATACCATGGAAATATCCCAATTTGGTATGCACGAGCTAGCTGCCCAGGATAAATACGCTCACTGACAGCAATTAAGCCTGGAACACTAGGATCGGGATCCTGGCAATGAATAGGATTTGGAAACTCATCTAGTGCACCCAGCCAATTGATATTGCTCATGAGATCAAATTACCTAAATCTTTTCTGATGGCAGAATGTCTCTGCTGCGAACACTAAATTGATTCTCAGTATCAAAAACGCCTGCTGCACGATCAGCAAAAAACCACTCTAGAGTTTGTTTGACCGTCGGGAATGCGATTTCATGCCAGGGAATATCTTGTTCATTAAATAGTGCAACTTCTAAGCTTTCTTCACCCGCCTGAAATTCTGGGGAAGTCATAGTTGCCAAGTAGAAGAGGTGAACTTGTTCTGCATGTGGCACATTGAGTAATGAGTAAAGCGGGCCAATTTCAACTATTGCGCCAGCTTCTTCTTGAGTTTCTCGAGCTGCTCCAGCACTAGTACTTTCACCAAGTTCCATAAAGCCAGCTGGTAAGGTCCAATAACCATGCCGCGGTTCTATAGCACGTCGACATAACAGTATTTGATTACCAAATACTGGAATACTACCGACAACATTACGCGGATTGAAGTAATGAACTAACCCACAGGATTCACAAACATGACGCTCCCGAGAATCATCCGTGGGGATTTTCATGGTGATGGGTGAAGCGCAATGCGAGCAAAACTTCATGCAGGCTTTCTAAAAATAAGCAGGGATAAGGCCGCGTAATGCATTACTAAGCATAATCTTTTTCGCATTGCGAAGTTCATCAATACTGAGGTTAGCCTCATGGGCATTCCATTTTGGATCATTTAAAATAATTGATCTCATGACTCCAGGAAGTAGGCCAGCCTCAACCGGTGGCGTAAGCCAGCGATCGCCGGACTTCATAAAAATACTGCTTCTACCACCTTCGGTAACAAAGCCCAGCTCATTGACAAAGAGGGCATCAAATCCACCATGCTCCTCAGCCAATTTCCAGGCTCGATCATAGATATTTCTAGTACTTACTTTATGTCTTAACAAAGCATTTCCAGAGTAAAAAATGGCATGACTGGGATCTGGAAGAATATCGCTAGCCCAAAAGATCTTAACCGGATTTGCCATTGGCTCCAATGCTGCCAGTTGATAGATAGCTAGCCCCGCGGGATCTAAGTCTAATCTCAAGCGATATTCTGTATCAATGGCACATTTCTCGCATGCAAGCTCAATCACTTTTTTGACATCTTCGAGGCAACAAGGAATCCCAAGTGCTTTAGCTGAATTTATTAAGCGCTCTAAGTGCAGGTGAAGATGTTGAGGTTCACAACGACGAATCAAGATAGTTTCAAATAAACCGATTTCACTGGGCAGTTCACTCAAGAAGGCCGCTTTAATGCGACACTCTTCCCATTCTTGTTTTGCTTCAGAATCAATCGTAATGCCTGCGCCAACACCTAGCGTAAAGGGGGAGCCATGTGTATTCGGGTTGCGATCAATTTCAACAGTACGGATCGGAACGCTAAAAGCAAAATCACCACTTGGATCAAGCCAACCTAGAGCGCCACAGTAGTAGGCACGA
>CANISN010000188.1 GCA_947470165.1 Burkholderiaceae bacterium
CAAGTCAACTTGTATTAAAACCTGCATTTATCAGTGCCAGAGCCCGGTCATTTGTAGTTGCTGTTGATGCGCGTATGGGAGAGGTGTATTGGGCCAAATATCAAACCAATCCCAATCATCTGCCGCAGCGCCAAGGTGATATTCATTTAACTAGCCCTCAATTGGTGGAGTTAAAAGATATTGAATTTCTCGCTGGAAGTGCGATTAAAGAGTTTGGCGATAGTCTATTTAGTTCAATTCAGGATCCATTTTCGGACAGTCAGTTAGATCCAGATATTGGTGTCGATGCGCAGGGTGTTTTAGCTTGCGCGCACGATATGTGGCGTAAAGGGATGCAACAAGATATTCATTTGCTTGAGCCACTCTATATTCGCAATAAAGTTGCTCTTACCTCTGCGGAGCGTAGTCAATAACATGGCTGACAGTATCAATTCATTGAAGTCCGATACTCAAGGTGTATCAGAGCTTTCTTTTTTACCGATGACAACTGCAGATCTTGATGCAGTATTAGCAATTGAATCGGTATCTCATATTCATCCATGGACTCAAGGTAACTTCTCAGACTCACTCGCAGCAGGACATTGGGCCTATTGCGTAAGACCTCAATTAGAGGATGCGTTAAAAGGTAGCTATCTAGATCCAGAAATTCTCTGGGCCTATTGCATATTATTCCCAGCGATAGATGAATTACACCTTTTAAACATTACCGTATCCCCCAAATTACGTCGTTTGGGTATTGGCGCCAAAATGATGCATGCGATAGAAGGAGTGGCGGCTCAGCAAAAAATGCCTAGGATCATTTTAGAGGTAAGGCCAAGCAATATTAATGCAATGCAGCTTTATCAGGCCTTAGGATATGAGCAAATTGGCTTACGCAAAAACTATTACCCCGTAGACGCTATCAGTGGATTACGCGAGGATGCATGGGTTTTTGCTAAATCGATTAAGCTTGAGGCATGAATATGAGTACCAATTCTGCTTTTCTAAAAGAGATGGGCATTACAGAGTGGACAGCTCGTGATGCTGATGAATCAAGTCATCAGGCAGATGATGGAGCTCATGTCACCCTTGCGGACACTGAGCCTAAAGGCAGGACTGCTTCAGGTACCTGGTGGTTTTTTGGTAATCAGCCTCAAGGTGATGCAGAGGTACTTTTTCAGAACATCATTCGGGCCCTTGGCCTGACTTCCCAAGAGTGGTGTTGGAAAAATCCTGCAGAAAAATTTAACCCTGAACAGTTACCTCAAGATGGCTCACCAATAGTTGCGCTTGCGTTTGGTGGTGCTACAGCACAGAAGTTATCTGGCGAGCGTGATGGATTGCCAGAGCTTCGTGAAACTGTGTTGGCTATCAATGCCGATGGGGCGGAAGATCTACCCCTAATCGCTACTTTTGAATTAAATCAGCTGATTGCAAGGCCAAAGGATAAGACTTTATTTTGGCAAGATCTTCTGCTTGCTAAATCTGTATTACAAAACATCTGAGAGCGAAAAGCCTAGTGCTTATGCTCGCCTATTAAGTGCATTGAGTCATATTCGGCTTGATTAGCAGTGTGGCGTTTAATGACTAGCCACATAATTGCGCTCACTGCAATACCAAAGCCGACAATCACTGCTTGAACTGGCGCATCTAGCCAGATCAATCCAGAGTAGATCGATAGCATCATCAATACAGAAATATTTTCATTGAAGTTTTGTACTGCAATGGAGTGACCAGCAGACATGAGAACGTGCCCACGATGTTGTAGAAGTGCATTCATGGGCACTACAAAATACCCAGCTAACCAACCGACCAAGATCAATAAAAAATATGCCGGTAGTAAATTAAGCGAGATATCAAATTTTGCAATGGTGAAGACAGTCGTATTGGGCAACATATCAGAGTTATAGATAGCCATGATGCAGACCACGAGACCCATAGCAATGCCGTAAGGAAGAACATTGAGTGAGTTGCGAAGGGGTATACGCCATGCTGCATATACAGCGCCGCCAGCAACGCCTACTGCGGATATTGCCTGCAGAATCGCGCCCTGGGATAGGGACATATGCAGTGCAACCTGAGCCCACTTAATGACGATAAATTGTAAAGTCGCTCCAGCCCCCCAAAACAGGGTGGTAACCGCTAACGAGATCTGGCCGAGACGATCTGCCCAAAGGGTCTTAAAACAAAGTGCAAAGTCTTTCACGAGCTCAATTGGATTGGTCTTTTGCGACACATAGCGCGCGCCAGTATCTGGAATGCGTAAATTAATTAATGCCGCTAGTACGTAAATCATCATAATGATGAGAATGGCTGATTCTGCAGCGGTATCAATTGCCGTCTCTAAAACAGGCATATCAAAACCCAAAAGACTCTGAGATACAGACTTGCTAATGAGTATCCCGCCAAGCACGGTGCCCAGGATGATGGAGCCAACCGTCAGGCCCTCGATCCAGCCATTGGCTGCCACGAGTTTTTCTGGGGGAAGTAGTTCAGTTAGGATGCCGTATTTAGCTGGAGAGTATGCTGCGGCACCTAAACCAACGATGGCGTACGCCAATAAGGGATGACTGCCAAAAAGCATCACAACGCAACCAATAAATTTAATCGTATTGGTAATGAACATCACATTGCCCTTAGGGCGGGAGTCTGCAAAGGCTCCCACAAAGGCTGCCAATACAACATAAGAGAGTACAAAGAACAATTTGAGTAAAGGAGTCATCCAGGCCGGAGCCTCGAGCTGGATCAATAGGGCGATCGCTGCAATGAGCAATGCGTTATCGGCAAGCGACGAAAAAAATTGCGCCGCCATAATGATGTAAAAACTGCGGTTCATTCGTACAATCTAGTCATTAATCTAATTAAAACACGAAAGGGGGGGGTAAATATGAGCACATCAACTAATCGCTTGATAAACAGGCCAATTTTGGCAACTATACACACTGATGCCTTTCGTCACAATTTAAGCCGAATTCGTGAACTTGCCCCAGAGTCCAAAATCTGGTCTGTAGTGAAGGCTAAGGGCTATGGTCATTCCCTAGAAGCTGCCTTAAAAGGGCTTAGCTCTACTGACGGTTTTGCCTTACTGGATATTGCGGATGCCCAGTGGCTTAGAGACCATACTTGGGGTGGGCGTATTCTGTTGCTGGAGGGACTCTTTAGTCGAGAAGAGCTTGAGCTGGCAGTGCAACTCCAGTGTGATTTAGTCGTTCATAGTGAGAAACAGCTTGAATGGCTAGAGTCCTATCAAAACCATTCTGGACATCCAATTAATCTCTTTTTGAAATTAAACTCGGGAATGAACCGTCTTGGTTTTAAACCGAATCAATACCGCACGGCTTTCCATCGCCTGCATTCGGCTGGATACCGCTTGCATCACATGACCCATTTCGCAAACGCTGATCAAGTTGATCGCTCACCATCTGTAGGTCAGCAAATGGAGTGTTTTGAATCTGCCATCGAAGGCTTAGATGCGCCTAGCTCCTTAGCAAATTCAGCTGCTATTCTCTGGCATCGTAATGCCTTGGGCGATTGGGTTCGCCCCGGAATTATGTTGTACGGTGTTTCACCTACTGGAGTTCATGCTGACATTGTTAGATCCGAACTTCAGGCTGTCATGCAATTACGTAGTCAAGTTATCGACATTCAAGAATTAAAGAAGGGCGACCATGTAGGATACGGTGGCCGCTACCAAGCACCAGAAAATATGCGTATTGGTGTGATTGCCTGTGGCTATGCTGATGGCTATCCCCGTCATGCAGAGGATGGTACGCCAGTGTGGGTTGATGGTGCTGGTGCTCAGGGCGATGGCCTAATTTGCCCAATTGTTGGTCAGGTATCGATGGATATGTTGACCGTTGATTTGCGTGAAGCGCCTAATGCAAAAATCGGTAGCACCGTAGAGCTATGGGGTAGTGAGGTGCCAGTGGATGACGTGGCCCAAATGAGTGGGACGATCGGCTACGAACTCATTTGCGCTTTAGCAACAAGAGTGCCGGTGCTTATCAAATAGAACAGAGTTTTATTTGATAGTCGCCCACTTTACTTATTCCAGATCTGCCACCAGCGACGCTCTTTTTGAACGCGTTGACCAGTGATTAACATTTGGCTATCGGGAAAGTTCAGCTTAAATACGCGAGCTGCGTCATTACTCAGATCAGTCATGCCAAGCTTCTCGTA
>CANISN010000189.1 GCA_947470165.1 Burkholderiaceae bacterium
AATTGGATCCATACTTAAGGCACGGGCAATAGCAACCCGTTGTTGTTGACCTCCCGATAACTGACCCGGGAATTTATCTTTTTGAGCCATCAAGCCAACGCGATCTAGATACTTTAGGCCATGAGCGTTAGCCTCATCAGCAGATCTACCAAGCACTTTCATTTGGGCTAGTGTGAGATTTTCAGTAACGCTTAAGTGAGGGAAAAGTTCAAAGTGCTGAAATACCATTCCAACCCGTGACCTCAACTTAGGTAAGTTAGTTTTGGGGTCGTGTAACTTAATACCATCAACGGTAATCTCACCAGCCTGAAAAGGCTCGAGCGCATTAATAGTTTTAATTAATGTAGATTTACCAGAGCCGGAAGGGCCGCAAATCACGACTACCTCACCCTTTTTAATTGAGGTAGAGCAATCAGTCAGAACCTGAAATGATCCGTACCATTTTGAGACATGTTGAAGTTCAATCATAATGATCTATGCACTAGGTTCTGTAATGAATTAACGAATGATAGCAATGCGAGCTTGTACATAGCGCACTGCTTTAGAAAGAGAAAAACAAATCACAAAGTAAGTTGCTGCAGCCAGAATATAAGTTTCAATTGGGCGGCCATAGTTTTTGCCAGAAATTTCAAAGCCTTTTAGTAAGTCATAGGCACCAATTGCATAAACTAAAGAAGTATCCTGAAACAAAATGATTGTCTGCGTCATGAAGACTGGAATCATGTTTCTGAAAGCTTGTGGTAATACGATAAAGCGCATGTTCTGGCCATAAGTCATGCCCATGGCTTGTGCAGCATAGCTCTGCCCTTTGGGTACCGACTGAATGCCGGCGCGCACAATCTCAGAGAAAAATGCTGCCTCAAATGCAATGAAGGTAATGGTGGCTGATAGATCTGCTCCAATAGGTCGACCAATCAATATTGGAATTAGTAAGAAGAACCACAGGATTACCATCACCAAGGGAATGGAACGCATGGTGTTGACATAAATTGTTGCCAGATAGACTAAGCTAGGCCTACCCGACAGACGCATAAGAGCTAAGAAAGTACCGAAAATAATGCCGCCAGTAGTAGCAATTACTGTTAGTTGCACACTAAATAACATCCCCTTCATGATGTAATTCGTGAAGAGTTCCCAGTTATAAAAACTGAGGTCTAGACTCAGCATGATTTCACCATAAAAATATCAAACATACTCACGAAAAACAGAGTATTCACTTAGTGAGCCACCGCTTCTGTATTGGCAACAATGAAACCTGGTACACGTGAGCGTTTTTCAATATATGCCATAACACGATTGACAGCAAATGCGGATAGGGCGTAAAGAAGCGTAACTGCTAAATAGATCTCCACCCCTCGAGAAGTTTCTTCTTGAGCCTGCATTGCAAACAAGGTCAGCTCTGGGACGGAAACTGCAAAGGCAACAGATGAATTTTTAATCAAATTCATACTTTCGGATGTGAGTGGTGGAATCACAATACGCAAAGCCATTGGCAGGAGGATGTAACGATAACTTTGAAAAGTAGTTAAACCTAAAGCAGTTGCTGCCGCCTTCTGACCACTTGGCAATGATTGAATACCTGCTCTAACCTGCTCAGCAATACGCGCTGAAGTAAAAAAGCCTAAAGCAATACTCACCAATAGATAGGATGGAAAAGCTTTTAACATTGGGATGAATGCTGGTATGACGTGATACCAAAGAAATACTTGTACCAAGATAGGAATATTTCTAAAGAGTTCAACCCATGTCGTTGAAAGTCGTACCAAAAACCGATTCAGCGCAGTCTCTGATGGCATGGTACGTAAAGTACCCATAAAGACACCCAAAGAGAACGCAATGATGAGCCCTAAACAAGCCACTGCCAGAGTCCATCCCCATGCTTTCAGTAACCAATCTAAATAGCTTGGGTCAGCGTTTTGCCCAATCCCAAACAAAGCGGAGAAGCAGTGGTCTACTACTTCTCCGTCTAAGGTACTCTTACAAAAGATTTCTAATTCCATAAATCCGATCACATAGGCATTTACTTATTGATTGGTTTGAAATCTAGCTTACTTCTTGTTGTATTCTTCAGCAGGTTTGTCATTTAAGTTTGCCCAAGCATTTTTAGTCGCTGGTGACAACTCAAGACCGACAATAACATTTTTTGGTGGGATAGGTTTCAGAAACCATTTATCCCACAACTTTGCCATATTATCATTAGCGACAATCTTTGCGATTGCTGCATTTACTGCCGCTTTAAATTCCGGATCATCCTTACGAATCATAATCGCAATTGGTTCAGTACTTAATACTTCACCAACAATTTTGTAGTCTTTTGGATTTTTAGAATTAGCAATATTGCCTGCCAAGATCGAACCATCCATTACGAATGCATCAGCGCGACCAGATTCGAGCAACAAGAAACTGTCAGCATGGTCTTTGCCGAATACTTCATCAAAATTTACACCATTCGCTTTTTCATGCTTACGGAGTAACTGAACAGATGTTGTGCCGGTAGTGGTGGCCACTTTTTTGTTGACCAATTGAGAAATAGAATTAATTCCAGAATTCGCTTTAACGGCAATCCTGACTTCTTCAATGTATAGGGTATTTGCAAAACCAACGTCCTTAGCGCGATTAGCGTTATTGGTAGTCGAGCCACACTCAATATCTACGGTACCGTTTTGCACCAAGGGGACACGATTCTGTGAGGTTACTGGCTGATAATTCGTCAGTAAAGTGCTCATGCCTAATTTGTTTTTAATATCCGTCAAAATCATGCGGCAAACCTCAACATGATAGCCATCAAAACGACCATCGCCGGTTGTATAGGACATAGGAATAGATGATTCACGAACACCCATAGTGACTGTACCGGTAGACTTCATTTTATCCATCGTAACGCTTGCAGCTTGGGCATTTAATGCGCCCAATAATAATGTGGCGGCCACTATGTAGCCTCTACTTAGTTTTCTACTTTTCATAAACTCTCTCCTTAATTCAAACAGTATCGCAACCAAAAACTAGTATATATTGCAAAGTTGATGCTTTTATATACGGTAGTAATAAAAAATCTTAGTACTTACCATTAGAGCTTAGAAAATAGCCGCTTGGACTTTAAAACGTAAGCTAGATAGCCAACCACCAAGATATTAATCAGCAAGATCAATACCATCATCCAACCGAATCGGTAAATAAGCTCATTGATCTCAAAGGGGATATAAATAAGGCCAGAAAATACAGCCAGCCATTCAGCCCAACTCTGATTAAACCAAATACCCACCGCTTCTACCCAGCGTAGAATACCCATAGCGCCAACCAGGATAGAAATATGGAGTAGCTGCTCCCCTGTAATGCTTGCCAACCAAGAAAACAATATCTGCAACAAAGGGTCTTTGGTAGCAAGGCTCTTCAGAATGGGATGCTCAGCCCAATCAAAGACCTCAAAATTAAGGTAAACTGAAAAAAGGCTAGAGCCAATTGCAATGGCAATGCTGCCGCGTAATACTTTAAGGCAGGAGATGGTTTTTAAACTTTTACTCATCAATTCAATCTAAAGGCATCAGTCTTTGCGCGAATACCAGTTTGCCTCATTGTGGTGCAGATTATTTCTGAAAGAGCCGTACTAACAAGTCCAAAACAGTCCTTTGGTGCAATTCAGTTCCGAAATAGGGATTTCTCTCCATAAAGTCATTTCGAATCATGGCCTGTGAGGCACGCAAACAGATTCTAATTTCGTTTTCATCCATGATTCTCATGGTTCCAGATTGATTGCGAGCTTGAGCGCGCATTAAGGGGTTGATCAGAACATCCATAGATTTGTAAACATTTTCTGGGTCGGGGGTGGATTGTATAAACAGGCGATAAAAGGGTATGACCAAGTTAGGCCTACGCTTTTGTAGTCTCTCAAAGTAATAAGCAGAAATCATCATCATCAACTGCCGAACAGTGCCCTTCTCTGGAAAGGCATCAATTTCCGGAACAAGGCCACCGTGCAGACGCGTTACAAAAAATCTCCAAAGCCCTGCATATAAATCCTCTTTATTTCTAAAGTAACGATATAAAGACCCTACTGAAAATCCAGATCTCACAGCCAGTTCTTGGGATGTTATATCCTCAATATCATCGGCCTCCTCTACAGCCTTGATAGCTGCCTGCATGATAATTTCAGCAGTAGC
>CANISN010000190.1 GCA_947470165.1 Burkholderiaceae bacterium
TCAAATAACTCTACTCGGACTGCTAATTCATTATGCTCAGCTGGAAAGATATCGATCGTATCGCCACGCACACGAAATACACCACGCTTAAAATCGGTTTCATTGCGGTCGTATTGCATCGCAATTAAACGCATCAAAATATCGCGCTGACTCATCTTGTCACCAGGACGTAAAGTCATCACCATACTGTGGTAATCGCCCGGATTACCAATGCCATAAATTGCAGAAACAGTAGCCACGATGATGACGTCTCGTCGCTCTAATAAACTCTTAGTAGCAGAGAGTCGCATCTGCTCAATATGCTCATTGATCGATGAATCTTTTTCAATAAACAAATCGCGTGTAGGAACATATGCCTCAGGTTGATAGTAATCGTAGTAACTAACGAAGTACTCCACCGCATTTTTTGGGAAAAATTCTCTAAATTCACTATAGAGCTGGGCCGCTAATGTCTTATTAGGAGCAAAAACGATCGCGGGACGACCCGTTCTAGCAATCACATTGGCCATCGTGAAAGTTTTACCCGAGCCGGTAACTCCCAACAGCGTCTGAAAGGTCAACCCATCCCCAATTCCAGCCACTAAAGCATCGATTGCGGCCGGTTGGTCCCCAGCTGGCGGAAATGGCTGATAGAGCTGAAATGGGGAATCCGGAAAGGAGACAAACTTCGTTGGATCTAGGTCGTGACCTACCTCGCCCAGAGGATCAGCTGCAGGGTTTTTCTTACTTTCGCTAACCTGAGGATTTGAGGAACTTTTCGGCAACTTAGGGGGCATCTCAGCTATCATTTGACCTGTGCGTCTTAGTGCACAGCGAATTTTGAACAAACGTTGATTTTGCCGTTTTTATTTAGAAATAGTTGAATCTAGACTCAAATACACCTTTTTTACCCTTTATTCCTCTTTTGACCCTCAAATGAACCTTTTTTCCTCAGTCCAACTAGCCCCTAAAGACCCTATTTTCGGCCTTACAGAAGCCTATGTCGCCGATCAACGCGCAGACAAGGTCAACCTAGGGGTTGGTGTGTATTACACCGACGAAGGCAAGGTGCCTCTTTTGAAGGCCGTAATTAAAGCTGAGGAAGCGATTGTGGCTAAGCAATCACCTCGTAGCTATATTCCTATTGAAGGTCCAAACCCTTATAACAACGCAGTACAGAGTCTCTTATTTGGTAGCGAATCCGCCTTGATTAAAGATGGTCGCGTAGTGACTGCCGAGTGTCTAGGTGGAACTGGTGCATTGCGCGTTGGCGCAGACTTTATTAAGCGTCTTAATCTGAATGCTCCTTGCGCAATTAGCAATCCTACCTGGGAAAACCATCGCGGCATTTGCGAATCCGCTGGATTTGAAGTCCTGGAATATACCTACTTCGATGGCAAAACTCGTGGCGTTGATTTTGATGGCATGGTGAAGTCACTAGAGTCTTTCCCAAAGCACACTACCGTATTACTGCACGCGTGCTGCCACAACCCAACAGGCGCAGATATTACTGAAGCCCAATGGCGTCAAGTAATTGAAATCTGTAAAGCAAAACAATTGATTCCATTTTTAGATATTGCTTATCAAGGATTTGCCACCGGCATTGAGCAAGATGGTATTGCAGTGCGTATGTTTGCTGAATCTGGAATGTCTTTCTTTGTATCAAGCTCATTCTCCAAATCTTTCTCACTTTACGGTGAGCGGGTTGGTGCATTGTCTATCGTGACCCAATCTAAAGATGAATCTATACGCGTGCTATCGCAATTGAAGCGCGTGATTCGGACAAACTATTCCAACCCTCCAACGCATGGTGCCGCAATCATAACCGCCATTCTGAACTCACCTGAGTTAAGACAGCTTTGGGAAGATGAATTAGCGCAGATGCGTGATCGTATTAAAGCGATGCGCCATGGACTTGTAGAAAAACTCGCTGTTGCTGGAGTAAAGCAAGACTTTGCTTTTATCAAAGCGCAGCGCGGCATGTTCTCTTACTCAGGCTTAAGTGTCGAGCAGGTAGAACGTTTACAAAAAGAAGATGGCATTTATGCCCTCTCTACTGGTCGTATTTGTGTGGCTGCTCTCAATACTAAAAATATTGATAAAGTAGCCAAAGCAATCGCCCGCGTATTGTCATAACAATGCGCAATAAACGGTTACACTGAGTTACAAGGAGCTAAGATGCTATATCAGTTACACGAGTTTCAAACAGCACTACTTCAACCAGTTAGCTCATGGGCTCAAGCAGCGTCAAAGGCACTTATCGATGCATCCAATCCAGCGTCGCAGATTCCGGGGTCGGATCGCTTGGCTGCCAGCTATCAACTCCTCTATCGCTTAGGTAAAAACTACAATAAGCCCGAGTTTGGTATTCGCACTGTGCAAGCTCATGGTCAGGAAGTGGCAATTCAAGAAAGAATGATTACTAGTAAGCCGTTTTGCAATTTAATTCGCTTCAAACGCTTCTCCGATGACATTGATGTCATTAAGAAATTAAAAGATGATCCAGTTGTGTTGGTAGTGGCGCCACTCTCTGGCCACCATTCCACCTTGCTACGCGACACTGTGCGAACTCTGTTGCAAGATCACAAGGTCTACATTACCGACTGGATTGATGCTCGTGTTGTTCCTGCAGACGAGAATGCTTTTGGTTTAGATGATTATGTTCACTATGTACAAGATTTCATTCGCACGATTGGTGCTGAGAATTTGCATGTCATCTCGGTTTGCCAGCCAACAGTACCCACCTTAGGCGCAATCTCCTTAATGGCGTCTGCTGGTGAAAAAACACCTGCCTCCATGATCATGATGGGTGGTCCTATCGATGCTCGCAAATCACCCACCGCAGTAAATGACTTAGCAGATAAAAAATCGTATAACTGGTTTGCAAGCCACGTAATTTATAAGGTGCCGTCAAATTACCCGGGTGCCGGGCGTGATGTCTATCCTGGCTTCTTGCAGCACAGCGGCTTTCTAGCAATGAACCCACAGAATCATATGCAATCCCATTGGGACTACTTCCAAAACCTCGTGCGTGGCGATGAGCAAGACGCTGAATCCCATATTCGGTTTTACGATGAGTACAACGCAGTGATCGATATGGATGCGAAGTACTATTTAGATACCATTAAGACGGTGTTCCAAGACTTTTCCTTACCGAATGGCACCTGGTCAGTTTCAGGCGACTTAGTGAAGCCACAAGATATTAAGAAAACTGCCCTCCTCACCGTTGAAGGTGAATTAGATGATATTTCGGGTAGTGGACAAACCCGCGCAGCACATGCATTGTGCGTAGGTATTCCGAAGGCCAATAAGGATCACTATGAAGTTGCTGGTGCCGGTCATTACGGCATCTTCTCTGGTCGTCGTTGGCGCAATAAGGTTTATCCAAAAATTAAATCCTTTATTCGTGAACACCAAGTCGTTCAGAAGAAAACAAAAGCTAGACCGCCCAAATTAGAGGGTTCAAAGTCTGCATAAAACAGCAGCGCGACTCTAGGGTCGCGCTTCTAGTTTTAGGGCATTCCAATTGCAATGAATACGCAGCAGACGAAAGCACTTGCAGATCGTCTCGAGGACATACTTCCTCAAACCCAATGCACTAAATGCAGCTACCCCGATTGCAGAGCCTATGCAGAAGCGTTGGCTTGTGGAGAGGCATTGCCCAATCGCTGCCCTCCGGGGGGTGTAGAGGGTATCAAAAGGCTGAGCGCTATTCTTGTGCCTATCTTTCCTAGAGATGCATTTGAACTGCATCCTACGATCAATCCTGAGTGTGGCATTGAGCGCGCACGACCAGTTGCCTTCATTGATCCCAAGACCTGTATTGGTTGCACGCTCTGTATTCAGGCTTGTCCTGTAGATGCGATTGTGGGAGCTTCAAAGCAAATGCATGTGGTCTTAAGTGATTGGTGCACGGGTTGCGACCTGTGTATCCCCCCCTGCCCTGTAGATTGCATCACTATGGTTAGTGTTACCCAAAATCAAACTGGCTGGGATGCTTGGTCACCCGAACTAGCCCAAGCTGCACGCACACGATATAAAGCGCGTGATCTCCGATTAGACCGCGAACAACGTGACAATGATGAGCGACTAGCTCAGAAAGCTGCTGCCAAGTTAGTAGCCGTTAATGCTGAAGATCCA
>CANISN010000191.1 GCA_947470165.1 Burkholderiaceae bacterium
CTCCTGCAACAGGGTCGCTCCAGTCTGAAGAATATGTTCCAGAAAATGCTCCACTAGGAGGGGCGGTATCAATCATGATGTAGGCTAAAAAAGCTGTTGCCACATCTTCAGCTGCAATAGCTGAATCCGCAGTAAAAGTTAACCCTCCAAGGGTAACGGTTTCCCCGCTAACCAAATCATCAAACGTGATGGTAGCAACTTCAGTATCGCTATCGGTTCCATCTGTTGTAATGCTAATTGTCGCTGTTTGTATGCTGTTTATCGCCGTACCCCCATCTGTTGGGGTCCATGTTGCGCCATCTGCGACATATAATTTATCGCCAACTTGATATCCAGTCCCCGCAATACTGATTGTAAAAGCCGATACCTCGCCATCAGTGATCTCAATTGTGGCCTGAGCGCCTGAAGCTGAAGCATTATCAGAATCTAGGTCAACCAAATAAGTACCATCACGATAATTTGTTCCCGCTGAAAATCCTAGTACATTAGTACTGTACGTATTGGGTAGCGCTGATTCACTATCATTCATCCCGGCATCATAAGCATCAGCATCGCTGATTGTTAAGTCATCTCCTGGAAGAAATCCAGTGCCCTTGGTAGTGATTTTAAATAATGTCACTAGACCATCAACTACTTTCACGGTTGCATAAGCTCCAGAACCATTGCCGGTGGTGGTGCTTACGGGAACATTATAAAAAATACCGTCATTATCATAATTTGGGAAATTAGCATCTGTGTCAAAAATCTGCGCAGCATAAGTTACTCCACCAGCAGAAGAGGTCTCATCTACAACACTCGCTCCTCCGCTCAATGGGCTTAATGCAACATCTCTATAAACCCCATCAATATAACCATCTCCAGTGTCTGTTATTTCGAGCGAAGAAATACCAGTAGTAGACTCTCTTCCACCGCTTACATAATTTAAAGTTGCCTCGTAAATTGATTGCTCTGTACCGCTAACAGTTGATGGAACTGCGGTTGTTGCAATCTTATTACTTTGCTCACCTTTCATAGCTGAGCCCAACGATTGGGTTGGGTCAAAAGTAAATGTAGTACCACCTGAAGATCCGCTTATAACTAGATCTGCAGAATTTACTTTTTTATAATACATAGACAAAGTATGACTCTCACCATTACTGTCATAAACTGTCTGAGATGTTGATTGGCTATAAGTCGTTGGTTTTGTTGGGGAGAATGCTGTTCCCACGATCGGCGTTACGCGATCATCAAGGTTTAAATTAATGGTTGAATTTTGCGTAGCTTTCTGAGCTAAGGTCTCCGTTGGATCAAGGGTCAGAACAGACTTTGCACCATAGTTTACTGTTCCCGAGGAATCTGCTGCATAACCCACGAGATACATACCGCTTTGATTGACAACCCTTCCTTCGCTATCTACTCCAAACTGGCCATTACGAGTGTATTGAAATTTTGTTGGGTTTTCAGTGGGCGTTGTTCCATCAATCGTCTTTGCAACGATAAACAGACCTTTCCCAGTAATTGCCATATCCAAAGAATTTTGTGAATTTACAATCGTTCCATAGTTATCGTTGCGTCTTATCCCTTGCCGGTATGCACCCATACCTGCGCGGTCCTTATTCTGAGGATCTTGCGCTCTAAAAAATTGATCGGCAAAGACATATTCTCCTGTCTTATAGCCAATCGTCTGGGCATTGGCAATGTTATTACTGGTAACATCAATTGCCTCTTGCGCGGACATTAATCCCGATAAACTAATTCCGTATCCCATTTTTTTCCTCTATTTATTCTTTTTTAATTTGTTAGTTAAGCCACTGTTGAATATCAATTGCCTTCATAGAGCTACCATCCAAAAGATTTAAGATGGCATTGCCATCCGAACCTTTCGATACAGAAGTAACTGGAGAAGCAACATATGGTGTTGGATTATTTGCCTTACCTGTAGCATCTTTGCCTGCCAGAGTTAGTTTGTAGCTACCTGCTTGCATTTGATTGCCATTTTGATCAGTGCCAGCCCAAGCAAAATTGGTCATACCAGCTGGAACAGCACCAAGGTTTACAGACTCAATCAAATTACCATTTGCATCAGTTAAGGTTGCAACCAGCGTTTGCAATGGAACAGCTGCATTAACAGCGAGATCCACATTCCCACTGCCGCTATATTTAATATCTCCGCCAACTACAGCGGGACTATGTCCAATTAAGCTGGCTTGATTCATAAAGTTAGCACTTTGCATCTGAGACAACATTGCTGTCATGGATGTATTCATGTTAGCCATACTACTCACCATGTTTAATTGAGACATTTGAGCTGTCATGGTTGAGGCATCCATTGGCGCCATTGGATCTTGATTCTGAATCTGCGCAATCAACAACTTCAAAAAGTTTTGGGTTTGCGCTTCTGGCGAAGTGTCTGGCCCAGTCGCATCTTTCGGCGCATTGGCCGTCATCGGATCATAAGTGCGAATACCGCTTAATGGATTTGTTGCCATGGCTACCTTTTTTACTTTATCAGTTCAATTAAA
Source organism: Burkholderiaceae bacterium (assembly GCA_947470165.1). Classification (GTDB taxonomy): domain Bacteria; phylum Pseudomonadota; class Gammaproteobacteria; order Burkholderiales; family Burkholderiaceae; genus Polynucleobacter. Next base: position 2,502 of record CANISN010000191.1, read on the forward strand.
TGAATCATGTCTACTTACCAAGATCTAGTGTCTTCAACATCAATTGCCTAGATACATTCATTGCTTCTACATTCATCTGATATGAGCGTGATGCTGAAATCATATTCACCATCTCTTCTACTGGATTCACATTAGGCATGTCTACATATCCAAAACTATCTGCCTTCGGATGACCCGGTCGATATTCACGTCGAAGAGGTGCGTTGGACTCAATTAATTTAGTTACTGCGACACCGGCCCCTGGCGAACCCTCCTTTGCAATCGAGCTAAATTCCACCTGTCTTGCGCGGTAAGGGCGGCCGTCAGGCCCTGACATACTTTCGACGTTTGCAATATTGGATGCGGTTACGTTCAAGCGCATCGCCTGTGCTGTTAAGCCAGTGGCTCCTATATCAAAAGATGCTAATAAACTCATGATGGCTGCCCAGTTATAGCTGACATCCTAGAGCGGATAGTTCCACCCAACATGGTTAATGCGGATTCTGTGAAAACTGAATTCTTAGTCAATTCGCTCAATTCAATATCACCATCCACCGTATTGCCATCCATTGCCGGTTGATCAGGAATCCGATATAAAAGCTTAGGATCTTCTATGCTGACCTTTCCTTTAAGGTGAGCTGAGTTAGTATTAACTAACTTAAGTCCTCCAGACCGCGTGATTCCTGCCAGCTCATTCTTGAGAACATCGGCAAAGTTAATATCCCGAGCTTTATAGTTGGGGGTATCAGAATTAGCTAAATTGTTGCCCAAAATCTGCTGGCGATACGTACGCAATTTAAGCACTTGCTCACCAAAAGCTAGAGGATCGTACTTCGGCACCACGTTCATCTCATCTCCTACCCCATTAGGGCTAAAAACCTGACAGGAAAGTCATCGATAAAGAATATGCAAAGACCGTGCCAGTTTTGAATTACAGGGAGAGATATATTCGGGCATAAGCCCAATAAAAGGATATAGAAAATTTAAGCGGGGGTAAGCCCACTAAATTATTTACATTTTGCAGTATTTAGTCAGTAAAAACGAAAAAACGGCAATTTTTGCCGTTTTTGAAAGAATTACTAAGGCAAAGCTACTTGAGTAACTTTGCCTCTTTAACCAAACGATCACCTTTTGGCTGCAGTGGACGGGCATTCATGGGATAGATACGCCCAAAGTTCTTAACCTGTTCTTCAGAGACAAAAATTGGGTTCTTCATAACAAACCACAAGACATTTTCACTGCAGGGTGGGGTAGTCAAGGATCCCATGTAAGTAAAGTAGGTTTTATCTTCTGGGAGTAACTGATTCACGTCAATTGTGACGCCTAGAGATGTCTCCACACGCTCTTTAATCAAAGGAATGTTGTTCCATAGGGTCTGTATAAGGGGGTTATCTAGTCCAGGCTTGCTATCATCGCCCCACCATGACTTACGGATCGGCACTGGCCGCTTGGTGGTCATAAGAACGCCTACTACAGCCAAAGCTCCATCGTGGTGCTGGTGGACTAAATGGGCCACCATATCCATTCTTTCACCATTAATCGCTTCTTCACTCGGCATATGAAAGTGAAACTGAACCAAACGAAATTGA
>CANISN010000192.1 GCA_947470165.1 Burkholderiaceae bacterium
ACGCGCGGACGACGGCCAAAATCTTTCGCAAAATCGCTAATTTCAATTTTCAATTTTTCCCAGCCTTCTGCTGAGTCATAAGCAGCTGCATACACACCGGTCACCTTTTGAGTATCGGCGCGATGGCGCCCGTAAATTTTTTCTAACGCATCAGATACTTCGCCAACCGTAGCTCGCAAGCGAATCGCTTGAACCGCCAACTCCAGCAAATTGCCACTATTGTCTTCTGCAGCTTTGGTTAATGCTTCTAATGCAGCTTCTACCTTCTTACTATCACGCTTTGCTTTGATATTTTTCAATCGAACGATTTGACTTTCGCGAACCTTATCGTTGTCGATCATCAAGACATCAACCAGATCTTCTTTGTCAAGCTTATATTTATTGACACCTACAATCACATCGGAGCCAGAATCAATCTTGGCTTGCTTCTCAGCAGCAGCAGCTTCAATCTTTAACTTAGCCCAGCCACTTTCAACAGCCTTCGTCATGCCACCCATGGCATCGACTTCTTGAATGATTTCCCATGCTTTATCAGCCATCTCTTGCGTGAGTTTTTCCATCATGTATGAGCCAGCCCATGGGTCAATCACGCTAGTAATGTGAGTTTCTTCTTGCAGAATCAATTGGGTATTACGAGCAATACGACTTGAGAACTCAGATGGCAAAGCAATCGCTTCATCAAATGAATTGGTATGCAAAGACTGTGTACCACCGAATACCGCTGCCATTGCTTCAACAGTCGTACGAACGACGTTGTTGTAGGGATCTTGTTCAGTTAATGACCAGCCTGATGTTTGACAGTGAGTGCGCAACATCAAAGATTTTGGATTCTTGGGCTCGAACGATTTCATGATGCGCCACCACAGGAGTCGCGCAGCACGAAGTTTGGCAACTTCTAAATAGAAATTCATACCAATCGCAAAGAAGAATGAAAGGCGACCAGCAAAACCATCAACATCCAAACCTTTAGCCAATGCAGTATTTACATACTCCTTACCGTCAGCCAATGTAAATGCCAACTCGAGAACCTGGTTTGCACCTGCTTCTTGCATGTGATAACCCGAAATCGAGATCGAGTTAAATTTTGGCATATGTTTAGCGGTGTACTCAATGATGTCGCCGATGATACGAATGGATGGCTCTGGTGGGTAGATATAGGTATTGCGGACCATGAACTCTTTCAGAATGTCATTCTGAATAGTTCCTGATAACTGTTCTTGCTTAACGCCCTGCTCTTCGCCAGCCACAATATAGCCAGCCAATACTGGTAATACTGCGCCATTCATCGTCATCGAAACCGAAACTTTGTCCAATGGAATGCCATCAAACAAAATTTTCATATCCTCAACAGAATCAATTGCAACACCAGCCTTACCAACGTCACCAGTAACGCGGGGATGATCAGAGTCGTAGCCACGATGTGTTGCCAAGTCAAATGCAACAGAAACACCTTGACCACCCGCATCCAGTGCCTTGCGATAGAAGGCATTGGATTCTTCTGCAGTAGAAAATCCTGCATATTGACGAATCGTCCATGGGCGTACGGAATACATCGTTGCTTGTGGTCCACGAACAAATGGCTCAAACCCTGGCAACGAATGGGTGTACTGAAGGCCTTCTATATCTTCTGCTGTATACAAGGCCTTAAGTTGGATACCGTCTGGTGTTTTCCAACCCAATTGATCTACGTCCCCGTTTGGGGCTGATTTTTGGGCAGATTTTGTCCAGGCTTCTAAATTGCTCTCTGGCACTCTCGGCCAATCGCTAGATGCACTCAATCCAGACTTATTTTTACTTGTACTCATAAAGCACTCCTGGTTGGCTTTATTACATTGTTTCTAAATTTGTAGGGCTATTTTGCTTGACATTTCCCTATTTGTCCAGATATTGTATACATAATTATGAATACAAAACTAATTAATAGGCCCCTTTATGAAGACGTTGCTGAACGCCTCCGTGAGCAAATCTTTGCCCACGAATTGGCGCCTGGCAGTTGGCTTGATGAGCAAAGTCTGGCATTAGCGTTCGGGATTAGCCGCACCCCCATGCGTGAAGCAATCAAAGTATTGGCCTCTGAGGGGCTAGTAACCACCAAAATGAATAAAGGCGCTTACGTAACCGAAGTCGAAAGGCGTGATTTAGAGCAAATCTTTACTGTTCTCTCCCTACTGGAGGGAGAAGCAGCAAAAGAAACTGCTCTCAGAGCAACTGAGGCTGAGTTAACCCAGCTAGATGATCTTCATCACCGCCTAGAAAAAGCTGCAGCGGATCGAGATTTAGAACAATTCTTTGAAATTAATGTGAGATTTCATGAAATGATTCAGGAAATAGCTGCAAATCCATGGATGAACGGGGTCATTAATGATCTTCGCAAGGTTCTTAAACTCCAAAGACGTGATTCTTTGAGTCGCAGCGGTCGATTGTTAAGCTCATTAGTAGAGCATCGCGAGATTCTCCAAGCTATTCTCAAAAGAGATCCTTTGGCTGCAGAGGAAGCCATGAGAAAACACCTGGCTCGTGGACTAGAAGCCACTAAATAATGACTGCTGGAGATTAAACCTATAAAGAACAAAGGCTTAGATCAATTATCTAAGCCTTCAATTGAAATTCCCTACTGTAGATTAATTACCTCTTAACAACAAAATTTCCTGGTAATGATGCAATGTAAGCAGCAATATCTTGCATGTCTGCATCAGAGAAGGTTTGAACCTGAGAAGACATCACAGCATTATTGCGGCCAAACTGGGCATTCGTATTGCCCACCTTATAAGCGCGCAAGGCGTAATAAACATAGTCAGCATATTGGCCAGCCAACTTTGGGTAAGCTGGCAGAATTGGGGCATTTAAGTTTGCGCCATGGCAAGAAGCGCAATTGGCTTTCTCCACAATGGCTTTACCTTTATCAGCGCTAGCCGCTTGGGCCAAACTAACGCTGGATAACAAAATAGTCGTAATTAGTGCGAATTTCATAGACGTGTCTCTAAATATCACTTCAAAGGGTTTTTGGGTGAGCTGGCTGTTTGCGCAGCATAGTATTCGCCAATATCAGCCATGTCCTGATCAGACAAGCTGGCAGCAATTGCACGCATCGATGGATGCTTTCTTTCACCCTTTTTGTAAGCAGTTAAAGCGCTAGCGATATAAGCAGCATTTTGGCCGCCTATCATGGGCACCTTGTAAACCAAGGGATAGTCAGCACGATATTCAGGAATGGCATGGCAACCAATACAGAGCCAAACCTTGCCCTGACCTGCCTGAGCAGAGCCTTTTTCATCGGCAGCCTGAGCAGAAGCCACAGCGAAGGCCAAGCCAGCGCAGAGGGCTAATTGGGAAAGAATGAGGTGGTTTTTCATAGAAATCATTATTAACAAGTTTGCTTTAATTCAGATTGGAGTGAGTATAGCGGAGACGAGCTGAGATCATCGATTTCAGACGCTGAAATCGGTAAAAACGCTGAAAATCTCTGCCCTTTTACCTATACTTGAGCGCTAATTAACGACAAATTGATTGCTTGCAATGATGACTAAGAATAAATCCCGCTTTGATGGCTCACAAAGCTATGTAGCCACTGATGATCTGAAATTGGCAGTCAATGCCGCCGTTCAACTACAGCGCCCTTTATTAATTAAAGGAGAACCTGGAACCGGCAAGACGATGTTGGCTGAGGAAGTTGCTGCAGCACTCAAGATGCCCTTAATGCAGTGGCATATTAAGTCGACTACCAAAGCTCAGCAGGGTCTATATGAGTACGATGCCGTGAGTCGTTTGAGGGACTCCCAATTGGGCGATGCGAAAGTGAACGACATTCGTAACTACATTGTCAAAGGTGTTCTTTGGCAAGCATTTGAAGCAGATGAGCCGGTTGTCCTGCTGATTGATGAAATTGATAAGGCTGATATTGAGTTCCCAAATGATCTCTTGCGAGAAATTGATCGTATGGAGTTTTATGTCTATGAGACACGCGAACTCATTAAAGCGAAGCACCGACCCTTGGTCATCATTACCTCAAATAATGAAAAAGA
>CANISN010000193.1 GCA_947470165.1 Burkholderiaceae bacterium
AAGACCAATGGCAGTCCGCATACCAACCAATGAGCAAGGATCTTACCAAACACAAGAGATGCAAAAGAATTAGGGGATAAAACTAATTGCTCCAGAGTGCCATCAGCATAGTCCGCTGCAAACATCCGCTGCAGCCCTAGCAAAGTCGATAGCAAAGCAGCTACCCAAATCACACCGGGGGCAATCTTTCTGAGTAGGTTGGCATCAGCACCGATTCCCAATGGGAATAAGCTAGTAACGATCACAAAGAAAAATAAGGCAGTTAACACCTCACTCTTGCGACGCATTACGAGCAAGAGATCACGCTTGACAATTGCCAGGACGGCATTCATAAGTCGAGCACTCTCAAGTCCGGCATCGCTAGCGGCTGATGACTCGTCAGCACCACCAAACCATTACCTTCCAGATGCTGAACTATTAAGTCTTGTAGCTCATGAACCGCTTGAGTATCTAAGGCATTAAAGGGCTCATCCAAGATCCAGACTTGCGCACGTCGCGTCAGCATGCGAGCCATCAATACACGTTTTTTCTGCCCAGCAGACAAACAGCTAACAGACAGATCCTCGCGCCCTTTTAGACCAAATTGCCATAAGGAAGCGAAAGCCTCTTTTTCAGAAAGCTCAACACCATCAATAGCCGCGTACAAACGTAGATTTTCAAGTGCAGATAAATCTTCCTTAAGAGCATCGCGATGACCCAAAAATAAAAGCTTGCCGTGATAATCCAGAGCATCGTTTTTAATAGATTTACCATTCCAGAAAACGCCACCAGTCTCAGGAGCGGTCAAGCCAGTCAATAATCGCAAGAGGCTTGTTTTCCCAACACCATTCTCTCCTCGGATATGCAGACATTCACCAGGAGATACCTGCAAATCTAACTTAGAAAATAACTCTCGCTCGCCCCTTACGCAAGTAATTGAACGAGCCTCTAGCATGGGCACAGTGGACTGAGGAGTAGAGAAATTAGTGGCTGTCATCAGAAGAAATGGCTCGAATCAAACCACTCCAGGCATTGTCCAAGAGCCCTAAAGGACTGTCAAACCACCCAAAACAGTATTTAAAGAATAAATTTCTTTTAATTCAATCGCTTAGCTGATTATAAGCTGAGCCCAATATAAAAGCCTTACCCTTCTTAGGCCTTATTCCGGCTTGATGCCCGCACTTTTAATAATCTTGCCCCAGCGAGCTGATTCCTTTCTCTGGAAAGCACCAAAAGCCTCTGGCGTCATGGCGTAATACTTTGCCCCTTCAGACTCAAGCTTTTTTTGAACCACGGCTTGCATCATTATTTTATTTACTTCGGCGTGTAGCTTCTTCACGATCGCTGGAGGAGTCCCCGCAGGTGCAAATAAGCCAATCCAGTTTTTGACATCAAATCCAGGTAATGTCTCGCTGATGCTCGGCAAGTCCGGCATAGATGAATCCCTGCTTGCACCCGTTACCGCCAGGCCACGCAATTGATTATTTTTCACGTAAGGCAGAATCGTCGGCATAGTAGCAAACATCAACTGCGTTTGCCCACCAATCAAATCCGTGATTGCCAGGGCATTTCCTTTGTACGGGATATGAGTCATATCGACCTTTGCAGTCAAATTAAACAATTCACCCGCCAAATTACTAGCTGTCCCAATGCCGCCAGAACCATAAGAGACTTTTCCTGGATTGGCCTTTACATAGGCGATGAGCTCACTCACACTCTTAACCGGCACGTTAGGATTAACGGCCAATAAACCTTCAGCATCAAGCACAAAAGCCACTGGTACAAAATCCTTGAGTGGGTCATAAGGCATATTCTTCACAAGGTAAGGATTTACAGCATGCGTGCCAATACTTCCCATGATCAATGTATAACCATCTGCCGGTGATTTAGCCACAAAATCAGCGCCAATATTGCCTCCACTACCAGTCTTATTTTCAACAATGGCAGGCTGACCATAAGCCTCACTTAAACCTTGCGCAATGATCCGCGAGAATCCGTCAGCAATTCCACCAGTAGCAAATGGAGAGATGATTTTGATTTGACGATTAGGATAACTGTCGGCCTGAGCGAAAGCTCCCTGAACACTCAAAAGACTAAATCCCAGGATAAAAGCAGATGTAATTTTTTTCATATTCAATTTAAGAAGATATTTTCAATAGTGGCGCAACCGACAAACCTTGCACTTGGTATTTTTTGATTAAAGCCGCAACCAGACCTGTACTAATAAATTCTTGAACGCAGGTACTTAAAAATTCAATGGACTCGTGATTTGAATTCTTTGTGGCAATCGCTTGCTGAATACCAGTAAATTGACCATCCAGAATTCGTGATCCGGGAATATTCAGAGAAGCGGCTACTAGTCCAGTTCTTAAGCCAGCTAATGCATCTAATTTTTCTCGAACAAATAACTCATTACTTGCCAAGACACTATCAGCATGCACCAAGGTGGCATGTTTGAGATTGCGCTGTAACCAAAGATCATACGCACTCTTGAAAAAAGAGGCGATACGAATACCAGGTTGGTCTACCTGTGCAATGCTCATAATTGATGAGTTAGCTGGGACTAGGTAAGTTGCCTCAAGCTCTACATAGGCAGGCGTAAATGTCACCAACTTAGCACGAGCTGGATCAGCGCCAACCAATGCAACCCCACATTGACCAGAGGCTGCTGAATCCACAACCTCCTCCTGAGTTTTACAGCCTCTTAGCTGGAGTTCCACGCCAAGGCGCTCAGCAATAGCACGGCATATATCCGGCGCTATTCCAGTAGGCTCACCAGAAGGCGACTGACCAGTCACCAGCAGGAAATTACCCAGATAAACTGAGGCGGACAGAATTCTATTGGGGGCAAGTTGCCCCATCACTTCAGGTGAAACATCAATCACAAAAGATTCTCTCGAAAGACTGTAGATAATTAAAGCTGAACAGTCTGACCTTCGGTCATCGGAATAATTTTGATTGAGCTTCCCTTCATCGCATCCTGAAACTCTACTAGAGTGCCTTTTGTGAGTGGATTAGAGTTGTAGTGCATTGGGACTACCATCTTGGGCTTCACCCATGTGCGCAAAGCAAAGGCAGCATCATCAGGCGCCATTGTGAAATTTCCACCAATCGGAATTAAAACCAGATCTGGTTTGTAGTGATCAGCAATAAACTTCATATCACTAAAGAGCCCGGTATCGCCCATGTGCCAGATTTTGAAACCATTTTCTAGCTCAATGATGTAACCCATTGCCTCTCCCGCAGGATGAGATTCCATTTTGTCAGTTGCGGGATTTTTCCATACCAATAAAGAGGAGTGCTCTGCTTGAACAGCAGTCACCTTAATGCCAGGCAGAGGTGTGACTCGACCTGTCTTATTAAATCGATGACCCAGATCAGCAGGTAATATCCCCAAAGTAATGAGTGGCGTCACCATATCGGCTGGTCCATACAATTTTGTATTGTTCATTTTGGCAAGCGCTGGGGCATCACCGATATGATCGACGTGAGCATGCGTTACTAACAATAGATCAATGGGCCCAATAGCAGCCAAATCATTTTTATATATCGGCGGCGTTTTTGGACCGCCAGTAATCCATGGATCAATGAGAATCATCTTGCCAGTCGGGCTCTTGATCCGAAATCCAGCCTGGCCTAGCCATAAGAGTTCGGCGCCACCTTGAGCATTCGCTTTACTGCTTGCCTGAGTTTGTGCCAAAGCCACAGGACTCAGCAGCATTGTGGAAATCATTCCAGACACCAAAGCACCAGCAAAAAAATGAGTACGCATTATTGTCTCCGAGTATTTTTATTAATCTTTCTAAACTATAGCGGAAAAAAGACAAGCTCGTTTATGTGGCACTGCGTCAAGACCAATAAAAAACCCCGCCAAAGCGGGGTTCTCATCCAACTGTTTTTTAATTAAGGCGTAATCACAATAGCACCAGAAACTTTTCTGCCTTCTGCCGCTTTATGCGCTTCAGCCGCTTGCTCGAGACTAAATTTAGCACCGATCTTCACCTTCACTCTACCCTGAGCAATAGCATCAA
>CANISN010000194.1 GCA_947470165.1 Burkholderiaceae bacterium
CGCCCATTCTATATGCTCGGTTACCAAAGCATCTGCGGAAGGTAAAGCACTAAGCAAGGCCTGGCGTAGAAAGTCTTTATCTGACAAGGATACAGCGCTATCAGCCAAGGCATTGCCCATGGCTACTGCTAAGTTTCTGCGCCATCTGGAATAACCGATGCGACGAATAGCGCTGCCCTCATGGCGCCGATTAAATTGATCCTCAGTCCAAGACCAGAGTTGCAACAGAGTCGTATTTCCAAGGCCATGACGTTCAGCAAAATCTGGCAAGGCAGTACGTTGCGCAAATTTATTCCAGGGGCAAATGAGTTGGCAATCATCACATCCATAAACACGATTACCCATCGCCTTACGAAACTCCACTGGAATGACATCCGGATTTTCTATTGTTAAATAAGAGATACAGCGACGTGCATCTAATTGATATGGTGCAGTAATCGCTTGAGTAGGGCAAATGTCAATACAAGCTTGGCAAGTGCCACAATGTGACTCGACTTCCTGATCTAAGGGCAAAGGAACATCCACCAAGATCTCGCCCAAAAAGAATGTCGAGCCTGACTCACGATTGAGTAATAGAGTATGTTTACCTCGCCAACCCAGTCCTGCTTTACGCGCTAACTCCACCTCCATCAGTGGTGCTGAATCCGTAAACACACGATAGCCAAATGTTCCAATCTGCTTTTCAATAAGCTGCGCAAACTCTTGTAAACGGTTGCGCATGACCTTGTGATAATCGCGCCCGCGAGCATAAATGGATACCACTGCTTGAGTAGGTTTTGCTAAATGTTGCCACTCTTCATCAAAATCGATTGCAGGGGATAGGTAATTCATAGTGACGCAAATTACCCTAACCGTACCCGGCACTAACAGGGCTGGATCGGAGCGCAATTGAGCATGTCTGGCCATATATTCCATCTGACCATGCTGCCCTTCTGCCAACCATTTATTTAATCGCTCACTTGCCACACCAAGATGGGTATCGGTAATGCGTAGGCTATCAAAACCGAATTTAAGCGACTGCTCACCAAGCCATTCACGCAGATTGGTCTGATCAAAAGAATGGGGTGTTTTGGAAGAAGTCATTAGGAATACAGAATGTAGCTTAATAATTGAATAAACTAGACAAATGGCTCAGAATTCATTTACTCAACATTGTAGGCAGGAAGCAGATACCACCGCTTTGGCACAAAAGCTTGCTCATAGTCTTAGCCACTTTTTTCAACTAGATTCAAGTGCTCACCTCAATATCTCGCTTAAGGGCGATCTTGGGGCGGGTAAAACTACCTTGGCTCGTCACCTGATTCAAGGCTTAGGGTATGAAGCCAGGGTCAAGAGTCCAACCTACACCTTGTGTGAACCCTACCCGCTAATCATTCATGGCAAGACTCTAGCGATGAACCACTTTGATCTCTATCGGATGCGTGATCCGCTAGAGTGGCAAGAAGCTGGCTTTGTAGAGCACTTTGATGAGCCTGGATTCTGCTTAGTAGAGTGGCCAGAAAAAGCCGAGGGTACCCTCCCCGCATTTGATATTGAAATTAATCTGATAGCTGGTACAGATGAAAATCAAAGAAATATCATCTTCCAAGCAAACTCAAGTCAGGGAATGGCTATTCTCGAGAAGATGCGCATCCAGTAGAAATGAGTAAGCTCCCAATTAATTCCTTCAGAAGAAAGCATCTCCAGACTTCAGCAAAAATGCTGGGTTTTATACTCTTCTTCAGCGAGGCTGAGATTGCTTGGGGCGCCAAGATCTTAGGTGTTCGTATTTGGCCAGCAGAAGATTACACACGTATCACGCTTGAGTCTGATAAAGGACTGCCAATCACTCAGCAACTACTTACTAACCCGGATCGCTTAGTGGTCGATGTGCAAGGGATGGAACTCAATTCGACCCTAAAAGATTTAGTGGCTAAAGTGAAGCCAAATGATCCCTATGTTTCGCAAATTCGGGTGGGGCAATTCCAACCAGGTATGGTCCGCTTAGTATTTGACCTAAAAGAGCCCGTAAAGCCACAGCTTTTCACACTAGAGCCTGTAGCAGAATACCAATACCGTATGGTGCTCGATCTCTATCCTGCAACGCCACCGGACCCTTTAATGGAATTGGTTAAGAGTAGCGCCCGCAAAGAAAGTGCTCTTGATAAAGCCAACGAAGAAATCGATCTGATTGCGCAGTTCGCAACTAAAAAAGAAAAGGCAGCTCCCAAGGCACCTATAGCGCAAGCCATTCCGGATGTAAAAGAGCCTCCTGCTCAGGTAAAACATAAGCGCCTCATCACTATTGCAATTGATGCTGGACATGGAGGTGAAGATCCAGGGGCTATTGGAACGATGGGCTCCAAAGAAAAACATATAGTGCTATCGATTGCTAAGCGCCTACGCGACAAAATTGAGAGTGATCCCTATATGCGTCCGTTTCTCACACGAGATGGCGATTACTTTGTGCCCCTGTATACGCGAGTACAAAAGGCACGCCGCGTTGAAGCTGATTTATTTATCTCCATTCATGCAGATGCGTTTATTGAGCCTCGAGCAAAAGGAGCTTCTGTTTTTGCGCTTTCACAAATGGGGGCAAGTAGCACCACAGCACGCTGGATGGCAAACAAAGAAAATGCCTCAGATCTGATAGGTGGGATCAATATCAAGACCCAAGACAAGCAGGTAGCCAATCTATTACTCGATATGTCGACAACTGCCCAAATTAAAGACTCACTTCAAGTAGGCACTTCAATCCTCAAACAAATCAGTGGATTTGCCCCCTTGCATAAAGGGAAAGTGGAGCAAGCGAGTTTTGCCGTTCTCAAGGCTCCAGATATTCCATCCATTCTTGTAGAGACCGCCTTTATCAGTAACCCCCAGGAAGAGGCACGCCTTAATGATGATGCCTATCAAGACCGGATTGCTGAAGCAATTATGAGAGGAATTAAGGACTATTTCTCCAAAAATCCACCCGTTGCTAGACGAGCAAACGCATAAAGGACTTGCCACCTCAAGGCATCAGTGGTTAGCTCTAGCAAACCCGGGGAATCAAAACCAAGTTCTTGCTATAATCTTTTTCTTACTGGGTCGGTAGCTCAGTCGGTAGAGCAGCGGACTTTTAATCCGTTGGTCGCGAGTTCGAATCTCGCCCGACCCACCATATTAAGTAGTGACGTGTGATTAGCGTCGACAAATACTCATCAACAGAACGTTGGTATTTAATTTGGAGAACTAATCCGCGCTAAGCTCCCCTGAATTAGCCGTCTCTCGCGTAGCAGAGCGAGTGGCGCAGGGAGGGCACAACATTCCTGAAGAGGTCATTCGTAGGCGCTACGCCAGCGGACTTGAGAATTTATCTAAATATCAAAAAGTTGTAAAATCGTGGGTATTATTAAATGGCGATAAAACGCCGCCAGAACAAATGGACCAAGGTTAACTATGGCTATTCCAAGCAAAGACATACGTAATTCGTTAGATCCTGATATCGCTGGATCCTACTATGCCATGCAACGCGCTGGTCAAGCAGCGATTGACCTTGCAATCCAAACTAATACCGCCATCGTAACTACGATTGATGGCAAGATTGTGCGGATTCCTGCTGCGGAACTTATTAAGAAGCGCCAACTTACTTCTTAATCCGTTGGTCGCGAGTTCAAGTCTCGCGAGACCCAAAAGCATCTCTACGACTTGCTTTTGTGAGGCTTTTTTTCGCTTAAATAGTAATCTCAGTATCCTTAAACGGATTGCAGATGCATCAAGTCAAGCCATATACTAATTCCTCCCATACACTATGACAATAAGCATATTTTCCTTGCAAAAATAAAGACCAATGAATGCTGATGATTTATTTATTGTGTGCGCTCAAAAGTTGACTGCAGTTTTATAAAGATGATCTAGCGCCTACTTTATGCCCGACTATCTACCCGACGATTACCTTCTATATTCCCCATTTCCATCTTCATCAACTCTGGAGAAGTGGCTTGAAGAAAGCAATCAAATCACTCGTCAAATTCTTAAAAATCTTCAG
>CANISN010000195.1 GCA_947470165.1 Burkholderiaceae bacterium
AGCATTCGGATATTTCGAACAGCAGACATATGGCCTCTTTTGGATAAGTCAGCACAGTCTAGCAAATTAAAAAACCACCCGAAGGTGGTTTATAGAATCTTGGTGGCCCGGGGCGAGACTAACCTAAACCCAGGAGGATTGCCGCCATTTTCTGAATATCAGACTAGAGCTCTAATACCCTATCTTTATCACACCGCAAAGCGCTTTCAAAAAATGTTGTGAATTGCTTGGCTATTCTAGTTAGCAGGCGAGTAGGCACACCCTCTTGTATCGAAAACTTATGCTCTGCATATAAATATAATTCGCCCTCCTCCTCAAATCTACTAACCGGAAAAAACGTATATGCTTCATTTGCCATCGCAACAATTTTATCTAATGCAACTGGGTCATTATTTTTTAATCTCGCCTTACCAAAAAAAAGGATATGTTGATGTTTTTTATTGAGTTTTAAATATATTGGCGTTTGACTACCACCAACATGAATATTTAAAATATTCTCTTCATCTAGTTCAGATTTTACTTTTGCATGAGCAAATATTTCAATGAGATGGTCATAATTAATATTATCGACTTGATAAACCGTGCTAATGCGATCAGATGACTCCGCTTTCGATTCTTCAATAATCTCCATGATATCGGTAGCTAGCTTAGGAATATCTTCTTCTTCAATATTTTCCTCCTTCAACACCTCTACCAAGTGATGGCAAATTTCCTTAAAAGAAGCAAAGCCGACCTGTATTGATGAATCGACAGTTTGAGAGGGAGAATCTGTATAGACCTTCTCAGGTCTATCTAATATGAATTGATTAAATCTGCTCATATCAGTCAACATTTTTTCTAAAGATAGATCCATAAAAAAATGCTTGATGGTCACTTCATTGCTAACTCGACTATAAAATGTGCTTAGTATTCTATTTAGCTTTGCATCATCCTCATACTTATCTAGCAAATGGAACATCAGTTATTCCTTCATTTAATTTTTGTAATTTCACTTGATGTTTATATTCTTCACAATCAAACAGATCTCGGCCATTTAAAATACTTATGGATTTTTTATAAGAAGAAAAATCTCAAGTGCCTAGTTACAAGACACTAAGCTACTTTGTTCTCCATAGTACAAATAAAAAAACTACGAGAAAGTGGTTTGGTATCTCCCCCGACCAATAGCGATCAAGGTCAGGATTTGAGTAAGAAAAGTTAATGTATAGAACAAAGATTACTGGGTATACCTAGTACATACCCGCACCCGTTAGCAATGCTTGAATTGATGATTTCAGAGTCAATCCGTCGTCAGCTCAAAAGCAGATGCTCCACAAAATGAACTGAGCCCAAAAGTTGGATGCTTTTGTTAGCTTAGCAAGCAAAGTTAGCTACCGAATTCTCCTAGCCCTCACAGCCGCAACGCCCTTTTAAATGCTTAACTCACTGACTACAACCTGACCATCTGACCAGGTTATATAACTTGATTCCTTCACCTCGATCCAGTGGTCTAAATCATCATCAAATGGCTCAGAAGCAATGGTACTGACTGCACTCTTTTTTAAATGAGACTCGTGCGTATCAGGAGTTCCATAAAAAAGACTGGGCGAATTATGATCTGATGAATAGCGAAACCCCCAGATAGATTTTCCATCACTTAAAGCAGCTGAGAGCCTTAATGGATCAGAAGATTGATGATTTTCTAATATTCTTTGTACTTTTTCTATAGCAAGCCTCATGCCTTTGATGGGGTCATTGGTTAAACCCATTGTTAATGCCAATAAAAATAAAGCCTCACTGTCCGTTGTTCCATGTCGATGGGCATAAAATTCTTTAGATATCAGCGACTCAATCTCTCTTCGATGGAGGTGCCAATCTCCAATATGACCGTTATGCATAAAACTCCAATTCTCAAATGCGTACGGATGACAATTCATACGGGATACGCTTGTACCTGTCGCCGCACGCACATGAGCAAAAAATAAATTGCTTTTAATATGTCGACTGATCTCTTTGAGGTTTTCATCGTTCCAGGCAGGTAGAACATCTTTAAATAAGCCAGGCGATTTTCTATCGCCGTACCATGCCACACCGAATCCATCACCATTAGTGACAAAATTAGATTTTGTTGCCTTCAGACTCTGTGAAATGAGCGAATTCTTTTGCAGAAATAACAGATTTTCCAAATAAATCTCATCTCCAGCGTAAGCCATCCATCGACACATAGTGTTCCTTATAAATTATGAGTAATTTATAGCATGCATTAAATGAAAAAACCACCTGAAGGTGGTTTTAGTATGTCTTAGTTGCCCGAGATAGAATTAACTGCAGCCTAGCTTGTCTTATTCTGCCTAACTTCCATTGAGCGCCTTTTCTAAACAGGCAGATAAATGCTCATAATGCTTCAAGGCTTTTGCTGTAGTAATAACAAACTTCTTACGACCATCAGCCTTATCTTCATTGAGCTTGACATAACCCATGACGACTAAATTTTTAATGCGCCCGTGGAGTGTCGCTGGTGAGCCAAGCTCACTTAAGGAAATTAAATCACCCACCAAAAGATCCTTGCCCTGCGAGGCAGACAAGGTAATGCGATTAAGAAGCTGCTCTTCGATTGAGTCTAGCTTCTTGCCTGGGTTTAGGCGATCTAGGCTATCTAAGTAATTTAAAAAGCGGATATAGGCTGAAGGTTTAATAGCTCTCATATCTGTAATTCTACCCCCCTTCGCAGGGTAAACACTAGTATGCCGAGCTTCAATAGTACCCATAATTGTTCAATGCCCAGTTTCAAGACTTCTAGCCAATTTCTCTTTGAAGCCACATTAAGCGCCGCCCTATACATGGGGTTCTTTTACCTTAACCAATTCATCACCTTGCCACTAGAAGAGGCCAAGGGAATAAATTGGATTTTTCTGCCTGCGGGTATTCGCATCTTTATTACGCTGATATTTGATTACTCGGGCGCCATAGGTTTAGCCATAGCCTCTTTGCTAATTAACTACATTGGTTTTTATGAGCTTGATCTAATTTCCATTCTAGGTATTGCAATTATTTGCGGCATAGCACCACTACTTGGCAGGCATTTTGTTATTCACAACTTAAAAGTTCACGCTGACTTAAGCAATATTGCATTTACACAACTTTTGGCGACAATCGTTGCTTATTCCTTACTAAGCTCTGGTCTACATCAACTTTGGTTTATATCTAGGGACTTAGATACTGGAAGTTGGAATCATTTCATAGCGATGTTCTGTGGAGACATCGCTGGATCAGTCCTGTTTGTAGCCGTTATTAAATATGGCATTGATCTCATCAAGGGCAAATTAGGTAGAAACAACTTGATTGAGTAATGTCGTTTAAAACAACATAACCCACATAGAGACAAAAAAGCCCCTACTTATGCGGCAATAATTACCGGTCTAAGTAGCCTGTATGGCTAGAGCAAAACAGCACAGTATTAAAAATAGCCATAAAGAATCGGTATTTGACATAAGCACCCCTTGAGCGGATTTACTTACTTATATCAATGCATAAACTATGCCATTTTGACTAGTTAAAAGGTAAATTGCCTTACATAAAGTCGTCTTTTTAAAGAGCGCTTTTTGTGTGAGGCATCAGACTCAAATCGCAGCCAGCAGCCAGCAGCCAACCAAGTTAAGCCAGTTTCATTATTGGCACTTTTTTCACCTTATTGGGGCATACATTACTTGTAAATATCAAACATGAATGTGTCAAAGAAAATAAGGGGAAAAATTAAAAATAAATCATTTAATTCAATAGCTTATAGCAATTATTAAAATTTAAAAAAGTGAACATTTTCTAGATAAATCCTCCAAGATTGGTTGTATTGTTGTATCAAATATCTTACAAACGGTTAAATGAGGTTTGATTGTGGGCGAAGCTTTATATCTCGTTTTTTTTGTAGCCATTGGTGGCTATTTTGCTCGCTTAGCCAAATCACACCCTGAATACAAGTACAAAACCAATAAACTCAAACAAAGGTACTTTGCACATGTATACCCCCAC
>CANISN010000196.1 GCA_947470165.1 Burkholderiaceae bacterium
CTAAAGAAACGGCTTGCTCACCCATAGCCTTACGTGTAGCAGGATCAATAAATGGGGATGGCGCCTCTTCAATTACCTTTTGATGGCGTCGCTGTATCGAGCAATCACGCTCACCCAAATACACTACGTTTCCATGTGAATCACCCAACACCTGAATCTCAATATGACGTGGGCCTTCAACAAACTTTTCGATAAAGACGCGATCATCTCCAAAACTATTCATTGCTTCAGTACGGCAAGCTGTAAAACCCTCAAAAGCCTCTTTATCGTTCGCAGCCACACGCAAGCCCTTACCACCGCCACCTGCAGATGCCTTAATCATGACTGGATAGCCGATACCTTGAGCAATCCTGACAGCATCATCCGCTTTTTCAATCGCTTCATTAAAACCAGGAATCGTATTAACCTTAGCCTCTAGCGCTAATTTCTTTGAAGCAATCTTGTCACCCATCGCAGCGATTGATTGATGCTTAGGGCCGATAAATACAATGCCCTCTTCTTCACAACGACGTGCAAACTGTTCGTTTTCTGATAAGAAACCATAACCTGGGTGAACTGCTTCAGCACCAGTATCTTTACATGCCTGAATAATGCGATCCATCACTAAATAGGACTCACGTGATGGTGCAGGCCCAATGCAAACTGCCTCATCAGCCATTTGTACATGACGCGCCTCTTTATCAGCTTCAGAATAGACGGCTACTGTCTTGATGCCCATCTTCTTCGCTGTTTTCATCACTCGGCATGCAATCTCACCGCGGTTGGCAACCAAAATTTTCTTAAACATTTTCGTAGTCATAATGTGCGGCGCCTTAAAGGGGAATATTGCCGTGTTTACGCGCTGGATTTATAAGCTCTTTATCTTTGAGCATTGCCAAAGAACGTGAGATACGTTTGCGAGTCTCATGAGGCAAGATCACATCATCAATGTAGCCACGACGGCCTGCAACAAAAGGGTTAGCAAACTTCGTCTTGTATTCAGCTTCGCGAGCAGTAATTTTCTCGGGATCAGACTTTTCTTCGCGGAAGATAATCTCCACAGCACCTTTAGGTCCCATGACGGCGATTTCTGCTGAAGGCCAAGCAAAGTTGACATCACCACGCAAATGCTTAGAGGCCATCACATCATAAGCACCACCGTACGCTTTACGAGTAATCAACGTAACTTTAGGCACAGTGCAATCAGCATAGGCGTAGAGCAATTTCGCACCATGTTTAATAATGCCGCCATATTCTTGAGCAGTCCCTGGCATAAAGCCAGGGACATCTACTAAAGTCACCACAGGAATATTGAACGCATCGCAGAATCGCACGAAACG
Source organism: Burkholderiaceae bacterium (assembly GCA_947470165.1). Taxonomy (GTDB): domain Bacteria; phylum Pseudomonadota; class Gammaproteobacteria; order Burkholderiales; family Burkholderiaceae; genus Polynucleobacter. The sequence goes on from CANISN010000196.1 coordinate 1,320, forward strand.
AGCAGCCTTAATAGATGCTTTGATATCCAAACAACCGGCCAAAACTAAAGGCTGATTAGCTACGATACCAATCGAGCGGCCCTCCATGCGTGCAAAACCAATCAAGATATTTTTTGCGTAATCAGGTTGTAATTCAAAGAACTCGCCATCGTCCGCAATCTTCCTAATCAACTCTTTCATATCGTAAGGTTGATTTGGATTACTTGGAACTAGAGTGTCTAAAGAAAAATCAGGCTCTTCAGTACGCATTGCCCCATTGATCATGGGCGGCTTTTCGCGATTGGATAATGGCAGATAGTTAAAGAAACGACGGAGCATCATGATCGCATCAACGTCATTATCAAAAGCTAAATCACAAACACCAGAGACGGTAGAGTGGGTAACGGCACCACCCAACTCTTCCGCACTGACATCCTCATGCGTTACGGTCTTCACCACTTCTGGACCTGTCACAAACATATATGAACTGTCTTTCACCATAAAAATGAAGTCGGTTAAAGCTGGTGAATAAACGGCACCACCAGCACATGGCCCCATGATTAAGGAAATTTGTGGAATAACTCCAGAAGCAGTGACATTACGTTGAAAAATTTCAGCATAGCCACCCAAAGATGCAACTCCCTCTTGAATACGTGCGCCACCGGAGTCATTTAAGCCAATTACAGGAGCGCCCACTTTGAGAGCCTGATCCATAATTTTGCAGATTTTCTCAGCATGAGCCTCAGATAGGGAGCCACCCAAAACAGTAAAGTCTTGTGAGAACACAAATACCAAGCGACCATTAATCATGCCGTAACCAGTAACAACGCCATCGCCGGGAACAGTTTGATCAGCCATGCCAAAGTCGTGACAACGATGTTCTACAAACATATCCCACTCTTCAAAGGTTCCGGCATCCAACAAAAGCTCAATACGCTCACGTGCTGTGAGCTTACCCTTAGAGTGCTGAGCAGCAATGCGCTTTTGCCCACCACCTAATCTGGCAAGCTCACGCTTTGCTTCAAGCTGTTGGATGATTTCCTTCATTGCTACTCCCTTAGAAAAATTCGTGTCCCATTGCCTCTAACAGCCGTCTCGCAGCAACAGAAGCAGCCATAGTGCCTTGATTAACTTCCGCGCTCAAGTTAGGCAATAGTGTTTGTACTGCTGGGTGATTCTGAAAAGCATTCTTTAGCCCAGCATCAATTCGGTCCCACATCCAAGCGCCTGATTGTTTTTTGCGTCGTGCCTGCAGTTCGCCATTAGCATGTTGTAGCTTTTGAAAGTGCAGAATTTTTTCCCATAATTCAGGGACACCACTTCCTTCTAAGGCACTCATAGTCATCACTGTGGGATGCCAAAATTCTTGATCGTGTGAAGCGTGGTCAGGATTTCCCTGAAAACCTAAAAGGCGTAAAGAGCTTGTAATGAATAATTGGGCACGCATAGCAGCATCTGGGTCAATATCCACTTTATTAATCACAATTAAATCGGCAATTTCCATTACGCCTTTTTTAATGGCCTGAAGATCATCGCCAGCATTTGGCAGCTGCAAGAGCAAAAACATATCCGTCATGCCCGCAACCGCAATTTCGCTTTGGCCAACGCCCACTGTTTCGACAATGACAATGTCAAATCCTGCTGCTTCAGCAACTAACATCGCTTCACGGGTTTTTTCAGCTACACCACCTAAGGTGCATGATGATGGGCTTGGGCGGATAAATGCGTTATCTAAGACTGATAACTTCTCCATACGGGTTTTATCGCCCAGAATAGATCCACCAGATAAGCTTGAAGAAGGATCAATTGCGAGTACCGCAACGCGATGACCTTTATCAATCAGAGAGAGGCCAAGGGTTTCAATTAAAGTCGATTTACCAACACCCGGCACCCCAGAAATACCTAGACGAAAAGATTTACCCGTCTTTGGCAATAGAGTATTAAGCACTTCATCGGCACGCTTACGATGATCCATGCGAGTGGATTCAAGTAAAGTGATAATCTTTGCTAAGGCTCGACGCTGCGCTGACGAGGGTGCACCAGTGAGGTCATTCACTAAGGATTGGTCAACTGCATTTAGCATGCTGTTATGTCCTTCAATAATCTTTAATTACTGTGGCTTTGCAGATTTACGAATCTGCTCTAGCACATCCTTGGCGGATGCTGGGATCGGCGTACCTGGCCCATATATACCCTTGACTCCAGCCTCGTATAGAAAATCGTAATCTTGTCTTGGGATAACTCCACCCACGAAAACGATAATGTCATCAGAGCCTTGTTTTTTCAGTTCTGTAATGATGGCAGGAACAAGGGTCTTATGCCCTGCAGCCAGCGTCGAGATACCGAGAGCATGAACGTCATTTTCTATTGCCTGGCGGGCACACTCTTCTGGGGTTTGGAACAAAGGTCCGATATCCACGTCAAAGCCCAAATCAGCAAAGGCAGTAGCAACCACCTTAGCCCCTCGATCATGGCCATCTTGACCTAATTTCGCGATCATGACGCGCGGACGACGGCCAAAATCTTTCGCAAAATCGCTAATTTCAATTTTCAATTTTTCCCAGCCTTCTGCTGAGTCATAAGCAGCTGCATACACACCGGTCACCTTTTGAGTATCGGCGCGATGGCGCCCGTAAATTTTTTCTAACGC
>CANISN010000197.1 GCA_947470165.1 Burkholderiaceae bacterium
CTGTTGGCACGCATAAATTGATGATGACGATAGCGTCATACTTTTCTGGATCCGCTTCTTGATAGACCGCATCACGAATATCTTCAAATAACTTACCAGTTACTAGCGTCTCTGAATTAAACGGTACATACCCAACACTGCGGCGGGCACCATAAAAATGTGAAGTAAAAGTGAGGCCATAAACGCAGCATGCGGAGCCAGAAAGAATCGTAGCAGTTCTACGCATACGCAAACCTACCCGCAAAGCTCCAAACGCAGGGCACATACTTTGTGGCTGATCATGCGGACCCTTAGGATAGTCTTTTGCATACTGCTGCAATGTTTCTGACTTACCTGCAGCTTTTGCAGCTGCAAGCATCTCTGCTTCGCCAGAATGACAACCTAAGCCATCTCCTAAAGCAGGATCAGTCTTTAGCTTTTCCTCTGGGGTAATGGGAATAATTGTTTTATTCATAACAGCGTATAGCTCTCTATCTCTTTAGGCTTGATCGTAAATAACTTCAAGTGTCTTCTTGATCACTACGTCTTTGCCCATCATGTCCTTAACGGTAGCGGGTTTCAAAACAACATCACGACCAGTAATTTCTGAAGAGAACAAGCCTAATAACTCATCCTGGGTTAAAGGCTTAGGACGCACTGGGGGAGCCTCTGAAACATTCGTAGCAAGTTCTTCGAACAGAGGTGCCCACTGTGTTCCAGGCTGACCAATAATTTCATAACTGGCGCTCTTACGACGAATATCTTCGTTCGCAGGGATAGCCGCCAAGACAGGGATACCTGCCTTTTCAGCAAAAGCTTGTGCTTCGCCAGTGAGGTCATCTTTATTAATCACCATGCCTGCAACGCCAACGTTGCCGCCTAATTTACGGAAATACTCCACAGCTGAACAAACGTTATTAGCAACATAAAGAGACTGCAAATCATTACTAGCGACCACGATTACCTTTTGGCACATATCTCGCGCGATTGGTAAACCAAAGCCGCCGCAGACTACGTCTCCCAAGAAGTCGAGTAATACATAATCAAAGCCCCAATCGTGGAAGCCTAGTTTTTCTAATGTTTCAAAGCCATGAATAATGCCGCGCCCGCCGCAACCTCTACCGACTTCTGGGCCACCAAGCTCCATCGCAAAAACACCATCACGAATAAAGCAAACATCACCAATCGATACTGACTCACCGGCCAACTTCTTCTTCGATGAAGTTTCAATGATGGTTGGGCAAGCTTTACCTCCGAACAAGAGTGAAGTAGTGTCACTTTTTGGATCACAACCAATCAACAATACTTTCTTGCCCTGTTGGGCCATCATGTAAGACAGGTTGGCAAGCGTAAAGCTCTTACCAATACCGCCTTTGCCATAGATTGCAATGATTTGAGTTTCTTTAGTCACTGGACCGGTGGAAACTGGATCTGGTTCGATAGCAGCTTCTTTTTTTAAGTCCATAAACTGAATTGTTGCCGTTGCTGGGATGCTTGCTGTACTCATTGCAGATTTCTCCAATCTAGAACCATTTTTAAACAATCAATATTGTTGAAAGCCGTGTGATAGGCCGCATTTGCATCATTCGGTGAGGAGCGATGCGTAATCAAACCATCCAAACTTAATTTACCGGACTCGACTAAATCTTTTATTGCGACTAAATCTCCCGGTGCCCACTGCGCCGCAATGCGAATACGTGCTTCCCGCATAAAGGCTTGAGGAAATGAAAAAGAAATCGTGTCATAAAAACCAGCCAATACAATTTCACCGCCAGGTGCAAGGCAGCTAATCAGTGTGTCAACTAATCGCGCATCACCACTCACATCCACAATCGTTTTGTATTTCTTCAGTTGATCATCTTTTGGATCAATGGCGTCATAGCCGACAGCGCCTTCTCGGCGTCCTGCATTGGTCTCCCAGACAACTGGGCGCTTACCCTTAGCAACTGCAATGCGCGCGATCAAGCGACCTAGTACTCCATGTCCAACAATCAAATCTGGCTGCTCTTGACCAGGACCAGAGGTAACGTGATAACCCGTTGCAGCCAAGGCAAATAGAATTGCCTCTTCACCTAAATGATCTTGGATTGCAACTACGCGATTACTATCCACCACTACCCGCGATGCTGCACCACCAAACAAGCCCTTAATCTCTCCGTAGCACTTAGCGCCGGGAACAAATACTCTTTGGCCTATCTGTAAAGTGGAATCTGCACCTGCTTTCACTACTCTGCCAACAGACTCGTAACCGGGTACCAATGGATAACCCATGCCAGGAAAGTTGGGCATTTTTCCAGTCCACAATAATTTTTCTGTACCAGTACTTATTCCACTCCACTCCATATCAACCAAAACATCAATGGGGGTCATGGGGGTTAATTCAAGATCGGTAAGTGCGACACTTTCTGGTCTTTCCAGAACGATCGCTCTTGTTTGATATTGATTAGTCATTTCTCACTAAGTATTCTTGTTTTTTCGATTAAATATGTAAAAAAATATTTACACTTTGTTTTTAACCTGTATTTGCCCACTTGTCATCTAGGGGTTTTCTCTACTAATTCAATTAACCCGAAAAAACCTATCCGGATAGGTCTTTTAAACGCTTTTATTAGCTAATATTGCCAGGTTTATTGCACTGCAATATTTGCGCATTGAGTGGCATATAAGAATTCAATAACCTAATACCCGTAAAGCCCGCTTGACTTAATAGGCCACTGATTTCTGCTTCAGTTCTGGGCCTTCCCCTACCCATCGCTAGCAGATAAAAGCCGAAATAAGCATGTCCCATCGCCTCAAATCCTTTGGTCTCAGCCATGGGCTCTGCGAGCAATAAAGTACCGCCCGGATTGAGAGCATCAAACACATTGGCAAGCAGCTGCTTTACCCGAACATCATCATGGTCAAAAATCACCCGTACCAGCGTTGCCAAATCACAGCCTTTAGGAAGGGGGTCTTGGAAAAAATTACCTCCTATCGCCTGTGCTCGACCCGATAAACCAATCTCATTGAAGTGCGCATTTGAGAGCTCAGCTACCCCAGGAATATCAAACAATTTAAAAGTAAGGTGGGGGTAACGGCCAGCCAATCTTTTAATAAAAGCACCTTGGCCTCCACCGATATCTAAAACAATATGGTGCTTACCCATTGGATAGGCGTCGATAATCTCGTCTGTTACCAATGATTGGGTATGAGCCATTAATTTAGAGTAGTCGGCAACCTTTTCAGCGGACAAATTTTCAGGTGCAGCGCCCTGTTCCTGGGTGATGTAGGACCAGTACTCATTCAGAGCGACAGAACTGGTATCGCCCTGTAATAAAGCGATTGGATCAGATAAGTCCCGATAAAAATCAGCATGATGCTTGACCATATCTGAAATAGCGACATTGCCAACCAATGGAGCACTCATCATGCTGAGGGCATAACGATCCTCGCTACGCTTAACCAACAACTTGATGGCAACTGCTGCGTCTAATAAACGCCTCAAGCCAGCTGGCTTTAAGGAAATTTGTTTTTGAAGATCGCCAAAGCTCAGTGCGCCATTAGCCAGGATATCAAAAAGCTTGACTTGGGTACAAGCAAGCAGAACCTGGGTATAAACAAAGCCCGCCATCAAATCAAAGATATTCGATGCTTGCTTTCTGACTAACCAGCGAGTAAGGGGGAAACGGGTAGCCCAGCGCTGAAAGCTTGGTAAAGCGATAAGACGATTGCGCCAATCGAAGAAAATTTCCATGAATGGCAATTTATATATTAGAAAACAGGATTCAGTTTAAGAATTACTAGTTTGGCGGAATAGAATCTTTCTCTCCGTATCCTTAAACCAATCTGATGGGACTAGACGCTCAGACTCTTGCCTTACAAGAGCGCGCAACATTTTTTCGCCTTTGCAATGCGGGATAGAGGCAATAGCTTTTTGCACTAATTCATCAAAACGTTGTACCGCACCAGTCAAACCTAAA
>CANISN010000198.1 GCA_947470165.1 Burkholderiaceae bacterium
CAAGAGCGATGTCATCAAAACGTATCTTCGTTAAGGCAGTTGCATGGCCATCACCGCGTAATGGATTTTTATTTTCTAGTTCAACGAGCTCAGCAATACTATGCTTGCCATCACCCACAACTTGAGCGGGCTCGCGACGGGCTGCAGCGGAAAGACGATTGCCTACAACAAGTAAGCGATAGTCTGCTCCGGGTAGGTAGCGCTCAACAATAGTGTCACGACCAAAGGCTTGGGTAACCACAAAACCAGCACGTATCTCAGTTTCCGTTTGGATATTAGCAACAACGCCTTTGCCTTGATTGCCATCTTTTGGTTTCAGTACGATCGATCCACCAATTTTTTGCGCTGCACGCCAGGCATCGTCAGCAGTAGTGACTACTTCGCCAATCGGAACAGACACCCCTGCAGCTGCTAATAAATTCTTGGTCAGCTCTTTGTCTTGAGCAATCGCTTCTGCAATAGCACTAGTGTCGCTGGTCTCAGCTGCTTGAATCCGTTTTTGTTTGCTTCCCCAGCCAAATTGCACCATGCTGCCTTCGGTCATGCGGCGATAGGGAATATTTCTTTGAACGGCAGCATCCACAATTGAACCAGTGCTTGGTCCTAGGCGAACATCTTCATACAAAGCCTCTAATTCTGAAAGGGCAGCTGCAAGGTCAAATGGCACGTCACTCAGAGTCGATTGAATAAGCGCAAATGCAAAGTCAAAGGCCATGCGCCCTACAACTTCTTCGGTGTATTCCACCACAACTTGGTAAACACCCGTTTCAATGGTTTGTACTGTGCGACTAAAAGTAACGGGGCACCCCGCTTGAGACTGAAGACCTAGTGCAGCATGTTCTAGCGCATGCGCTAAGGAGAGGATTTCATTATGGCTACCGCGACGCATGCTTCCGAGTTGAGGGAATCGTTCGCGGATCTTAGTTTCAAATTGCGGAATTGAATCAATTGAACGTTCAAATTCATCACAAAAAACAATGGCTTCTAGGGCGGTATGGCGACTCCATAAATTGGGGCCGCGCAACATACGAATCCGGGTAATTTCCAATTAAACCCCTACTGGAACGCTAGCATCAGAAACAAAAGTTTCTGCACCGGCCTCGATCACGTTAAACGGAATATCTAAAGCCCAGGCTGCAGCAATTGCAGCGCCTAGATTCATGGGTTTCCATGGCTCACTCGCATCTGGCTCAAAATGGCGTGGCACAGGAATACTCTTCTGATCATGCTTGGCAGATTTCAAGGTAATTTGCTGCTTGCCAACGATCACAACACGACCACTATTTTTTAAGTGTTCTTGTGCAATTGAGGATGTAGAATCTTGTGTAAAGAAGATCACTTCACCATCACAAAGTTCTGCCATGCTTGCTACCATTGGATCATCGGCATTCAGAACGGCAACCCCAGTGGGCAAAACCACATCCACCTGAGTCCTCATAATGCTAAAGACCTGCTCTTCATCATAGATGGCGTATTGAGGAAAGTTGGCTGTCGGATCTACGTTTAGTACAACGCCTACTTGGCAGCGGTCATAAGCTAGACCCTCTATCAACATAGATAAATTATTGTTTTCGATGACGGCTGCTTGAACTGCGCGATTTAATAAAGTACGGCGGGCGTTTTCCCAATTGGCAGCATTGCTTTTTTGAATAGAGCGATGACCAAAAAATAATCCCTTGCTGCAAGAGAGCCCGACATATAGATTAGTAAGCCGCAGAAAATGCGCAATCATTTCTGCAACAGGCGTTTTACCTCGAGCACCGCAGACACCCACTACCGGGATACGAAAATCGGTTCCCGGCGGGAAGAGATGATTGGCAATCTCTTTACCAACAGGCTGAGGCTTTCCGCTTGCTGGTTTTAAGTGCATTAGTAAGCCAGGGCCAGCATTCACTTCTACGATGGCAGCATTTTGTTCTTTGAGTGGTTTGCTAATGTCCTGGGCAACAAGGTCAACACCAGCGATTTCAAGCCCTACTACTCGTGCAGCCAAGGCAACCTGACTGGCTACCTCTGGGTGGACTAGGTCGGTAACGTCAAAGGCCATATTGCCATTACTTTGAATCAGTACTTTTTGATCAAGGGTGGGAATGCTGGAGCCAGTCAGCTTTTGACGCGCAAGCTCTAACTCGACTGCAGAGTCAATGCGGACTGGATTGAGTGGGCACTCTTCAGTTTTGCCACGACGGGGATCAGAGTTAATCTGAATTTGAATTAACTCTAGAACAGTGTGTTTACCGTCTCCAGCAACCCAAACGGTTTCACCCTTTGCGGCGGCAACTACTTTATTGCCAACCACGAGCAAGCGGTGCTCATCACCAATGATGTGTCGCTCGACCAACACTTCGCTACCTTCATCAATAGCTACTGCATAGGCAGCTTCAATTTCTTGTTGGGTATAAAGGTTGATGAAAACACCACGACCATGATTACCATCAATCGGTTTAACTACTACCGGTAAGCCAATATCCTGTGCGGCTTCCCAAGCGTCATCTGAACTGGTGACGGTGCGACCCTCTGGTGTGGGAACGCCAGCGCTAGAAAGTAGACTCTTAGTGAGGTCTTTATCGCGAGAGATAGTTTCAGCGATAGCGCTGGTTTGATCAGTTTCTGCTGTCCAAATACGACGTTGGTTTGCTCCATAACCAAGTTGCACTAAGTTACCTTCGGATAAGCGGATAGAGGGGATGCCCCGCTCTTCAGCAGCGTTAACAATGCAAACAGTGCTAGGCCCAAGTAATAGATCGTCGCCAATTTCGCGCAGTTCTTCAACGATGGTGGCAACCAGGGGAACTGGATCTTTGGTGTCTTGCGCTAAAGCAAGATATAAGTCCCGAGCGTATTTGAGTGCAGTGAGTGTCACTTCTTCATTGATGGCGCTCACCATCACTTTGTAAACACCGCGACGGTCACCATCACGTGCTTTGCCAAATCCCCCTGGAATGCCGGCTAAATTTTGCAGTTCAAGGGTGAGGTGCTCAAGGATGTGAGCTGGCCAGGTGCCTTCTTCAACTCTTTTCAGGAATCCACCGGCTTCGCCATAACTGCAGCGATGCTCTTGCAGGCTGGGTAGCGCCTTCACGAGGCGGTCATAAAAGCCAGGAATTAGGTTGGAGGGATAGTCCTCTAGGTCGCCAATATCTAGCCACACCTCAATGACTGGGTGATAAGTCCACATATTGGGGCCGCGGAGATGCTTGACGCTCAAGATCTCAATGGTTTTATCTAGTAATTGGGGCATGTGTGGAATGGGTAGTCTCAGCGCCTTTCAGAGGGGAAGGGCGAGGATATCTAAGACTGTCTCTCTAGTTCTAGTAGTTATTTAAAATCCACAAAATTAGCAAAAATACATAAAAAAGCTTATATCGCTAATTTAACGGCTTTCTATCGACTAAAGTTGACAGAGTGATTAAATCTAAAAAATAACGCTCCACTATACTTTTAGGACTAATGAAGCCAGACATTTCTCTATCCGCTCCCACTACGCCAAGTCAGTGGACTCGATTTTTAGAGGGATCTGACCACCCCGTCAAAGACCTTGACTCAATACTGGCCTGGGTTGAGCTCGATTTAGACGGAGACATGCGCTTTGAAAAAAGTCTACTTTGCTTGATTCCATCTGGGTTAATTTGGGTTGATGGCAATCGCTCAGAATTTTGGCCCATCAGCTCTAGCATGCAGCTTTTGCATGGTGACCATGCTGGGGTAGGCCATCTCAAACTGGAGTCCGAGACTAGTCTCCTGAGGATTTGGTGCTTTACCTTAGCAGTCAACCCTCAAATCCTACGTCTTCAGAGTAGCTTCAAGCAGTTGCTTCGTGGCGATCAAGTGGGGCAGTCAAGTCACGATGTATCCGAGTATGACAAACAGGTATGTCCTGTTTGCTTGAGTCCCAAGCCCGCTAACTCAGATGCTTGTCCGACCTGTGATCCCGAGG
>CANISN010000199.1 GCA_947470165.1 Burkholderiaceae bacterium
CTTCTGCTACCAATGTATTTGAAACCAGCCAGAAGGCAATCAAGCATGCAGTTCAGGTTGCTCAGACCAACCTAAATCATACTACCAACACTATTGAGAAAACAATGAAAACCACTAGCAATGCTGAGAATAAAGCGGGCAAAAAAAAATAAGCCCCGATCTCGCGGGGCGTATTTTCCTAACAATTGCGGAAGTAACAATACGTTAATGGACCTTCTTTTTAACTGGGGGTAAATCAGTGCAGTGGCCATGTGCTGCTTCTGCAGCCAAGCCTACTGACTCACCTAAGGTTGGATGCGGATGAATGGTTTTACCAATATCCACCGCATCTGCCCCCATCTCAATCGCAAGGCACACCTCACCAATTAAATCTCCAGCATGAGTACCAACAATACCGCCACCAATAATGCGCTTACTGCTTGCATCGAAAATCAACTTCGTGAAACCCTCATCGCGACCATTTGCAATCGCTCTGCCACTAGCAGCCCACGGAAATAAGCCTTTTTCATAAGCAATTCCTTGAGCCTTACATTGTTCTTCTGTTAAACCAGCCCAAGCAACCTCTGGATCGGTATACGCAACGGAAGGAATTTGTTTGGCATCAAAATAGGATTTTTCACCAGCAGCCACTTCAGCAGCAACGTGACCCTCATGAACTGCTTTGTGAGCCAACATCGGCTGACCAACAATGTCACCAATCGCAAAAATATTATTTACATTAGTGCGCATTTGATTATCGACAGCGATAAAGCCGCGCTCGTCAACCATCACGCCAGCAGCTGTTGCGTCGATCTTTTTACCGTTAGGTGTGCGCCCTACTGCAACAAGCACGAGATCATATATTTGCGGTTCTGCTGGTGCGTTCTCACCCTCAAAACTGACTTGAATACCACCTGCTTTTACTTCTGCTTTAGCTGCCCGCGTTTTGAGCATGACGTTTTCAAATCGGCCGGCATTAAATTTCTCCCAAACCTTTTCTAAATCACGATCAGCGCCTGCCATCAAGCCATCCATCATTTCAGCAATATCAATGCGCGAACCTAAAGTACTGTAAACGGTAGCCATCTCTAAACCAATAATGCCGCCACCGATAACGAGCATGCGCTTCGGAATACTCTTGAGCAATAAGGCGCCAGTACTATCCACAATACGCGGGTCTTCTGGTAAGAAAGGCAACTTCACTGGCTGACTACCAGCAGCAATGATCGCTTTCTGAAAATGAATAACCTCTTTTTGACCCGCTAGATCCTGGCCATCACCTTTGGTTAAGTCGACTTCAACGTGATTGGCGTCCAAGAAACGGCCAAGTCCACGGACAACCGTAACCTTGCGTGCCTTAGCCATACCAGCTAAGCCGCCAGTTAATTTAGCGATAACAGAATCTTTGTAGCCACGCAGTTGATCAATCTCAATCTTCGGAGCGCCATAGCTAATGCCATGCTTAGACATGGTTTTCACTTCATCCATGACTGAAGTTGTATGCAATAAGGCCTTGGAAGGAATACAGCCCACATTTAAGCAAACGCCGCCTAATGTTGAGTAACGCTCTACCAGGATTGTTGACATTCCTAAATCAGCGCTACGGAATGCAGCGCTATAGCCACCAGGGCCAGCTCCCAATACAAGAACCTCACACTCATGATCAACCTTACCGCTATATTGACCGGCGATAGGTGTACTGGTCACTGGAGCGGCTACTGGTGTGGGCGATATCGATACCGCTTGGGGTGCTACTGCAGCCCCTGTTTCTATTTCAGCAACGATACTACCCTTACCAACCTTATCTCCAGCCTTTACAGAAATACTAAGAATGGTGCCCGCTGCATCAGCCGGAACCTCCATAGTTGCCTTGTCAGACTCGAGCACCAGTAATGGTTGCTCTTTCTCTATAACATCGCCCACTTTGATTAAAACCTCAATGACAGGCACGTCTGAATAATCACCAATATCCGGAACAAGAATGATTTGCTTAGCCATATCTTCTCCTTAAAGCACTGCCCGACGGAAGTCGGACATGAGCTGAGCGATATAGACATTAAAACGCGTTGCCAAGGCACCATCAATGACGCGATGATCAGCACTTAATGACAATGGGCAAATTAAACGCGGTACAAATTGCTTGCCATCCCAGACAGGTTTCATGGCAGCCTTACTCACACCTAAAATTGCCACCTCAGGTGCATTGACGATTGGTGAGAAGTAGGTGCCACCAATACCGCCTAAAGAAGAAATTGTGAAACTTGCGCCCTGCATTTGATCAGGCTTCAATTTGCCATCACGAGCTAGTGCGGCTAGCTCAGAAGTTTCGCGGGCTAACTCAAAGATACCTTTTTTATCTGCATCACGAATCACTGGCACAACTAAACCGTTTGGGGTATCAGCAGCAAAGGCAATATTGAAATACTTCTTCAATACAAGGTCATCGCCGTCAAGAGAACTGTTGAACTCTGGGTATTTCTTCAAAGCGGCTACAGCTGCCTTCATCATGAAAGCCAGCATCGTAATTTTGAGACCCTGCTTTTCATTCTCTTTATTGGTATGAACTCTAAATGCTTCTAGCTCTGTAATATCTGCATCTTCGTGATAAGTTACTGCTGGGATCATGACCCAGTTACGACCTAGGTTTGCAGCGGTGAGTTTCTTAATCCGATTAAGTGGCTGGCGCTCTGTCTCACCAAATTTCGAGAAATCCACTTTAGGCCATGGAATTAAATTCAAGCCCCCCAAGCTACCGCCTGATACATTAGAACCACTTCCAGCCCCACCAGTCATAGCAGCCTTTATAAAAGCCTGCACGTCTTCTTGGGTAATTCTGCCCTTAGGACCGGAACCTGTTACATGATGAATCGTAACGCCGAGCTCACGAGCAAACTTGCGCACTGAAGGACTGGCGTGGCTTGCAGTTGGATCAACATCTACTGGCGTGTTGTTTACAGGCGGCGGTACTGGCGCACGCACAATTGGCGGCTCTACTTTTGGAGCGGGGATTGGTGGTGCTGAAGCTGCAGGAGCGGCTTGTGCTGGAGGCGGAGCAGCCGCAACTGCACCACTTTCCTCAAGCACGATAACGATTGCGCCTTCTGAAATCGAGTCCCCTACTTTGACCTTGACCTCTTTCACCACACCAGAGTGTGATGATGGAACATCCATAGTTGCCTTGTCTGACTCCAGAACAACAATAGATTGCTCTTTCTCGACATGATCACCGGCTTTTACTAAAACCTCAATTACAGGCACATCCTTGTAGTCCCCAATATCTGGGACTTTGATATCAATTAGTTGGCTCATAGTATCCGTCTCTTATCAAACCGTCATGGGGTTTGGTTTAGCAGCATCGATCTCGTATTTCTTGATTGCTTCAGCAAGCTTTTGACGATCAAGCTGACCAGCATCTACCAATGAGCGTAATGCTGTCACTACCACCCAGCGACGGTCTACTTCAAAGAAATCGCGTAATTTTTCACGAGTATCAGAACGTCCAAAGCCATCTGTACCCAATACCTCAAAACGACGACCCATGTGCTGAATAGCTGGACGAATTTGCTCAGCAAATAAACGAACATAGTCAGTAGCAGCAATCACTGGTCCGATGGTGTCTTTTAGGCATTGCTCTACATGAGATAGAGCTGGTGCTACTGCAGGATTGAGAAGATTGCTACGATGGATTGCAGCCCAGTTGCGACCTAATTCTGTAAAACTTGGGCAGCCCCATAAATCAGAGGCAATGCCCCAATCTTTATGCAGAATTTCAGCAGCTTCAATGACTTCGCGGAAGATCGTGCCTGAACCTAGGAGTTGTACGCGCAATTTCGCATTAGCATCACCAACAGATTTCAGCTTATACATGCCCTTAATAATGTCTTGTTCAGCACCTTTCGGCATCGCTGGATGAGCATAGTTCTCATTCATGAGGGTGATGTA
>CANISN010000200.1 GCA_947470165.1 Burkholderiaceae bacterium
AAGATTACGAGCAAACATTTCCATCACCATGTCACCCTCGTTTAGACGAAGCAAACCATGATCCACAAATACGCAGGTGAGTTGCTCACCAATCGCACGATGAATTAATGCTGCTGCAACACTAGAGTCGACACCACCTGATAAACCAAGAATAACTTCCTCATTGCCCACTTGCTTGCGAATATGTTCAACGGCTTCACTAATGTAATCGCCCATGACCCAATCTGGCTTACACCCACAGATCTCATGAACAAAGCGACCTAATATTGTCTCGCCTTGAATAGTATGTGTAACCTCCGGATGAAACTGAAATGCATAAAAGCGACGCTCTTCATCAGCCATACCGGCAATGGGGCAAGACTCTGTTGAAGCCATTAACTTAAAGGCTGGGGGCAAAGTCGTTACCGAATCACCATGACTCATCCATACCTTCAGAATGCCGTGACCTTCGCTGGTAGAGAAATCTTGAATTCCCTTGAGAAGATTGGTATGGCCATGAGCACGTACTTCGGAGTAACCAAACTCACGTGCTTTACCAAGAGACTCTGCGGAAGCAACAGCGCCACCTAATTGGGTAGCCATGGTTTGCATGCCATAGCAAATGCCGAGAACAGGAACACCTAGTTCAAATACGATTTGAGGTGCGCTGGGACTACCATCTTCAGTTACTGAACTTGGGCCACCAGACAGAATGATGCCCTTGCCACCCTGCTCTTGTATGAATATGCGAATGAATTCTGGATCACAATCAAAAGGATGGATTTCTGAATAGACACGTGCATCTCGCACGCGTCTGGCAATCAGTTGGGTGACTTGTGAACCAAAGTCGAGAATCAGTATTTTGTCGTGCACGAAAAGAGCAGTCTTAGTTTAAGTCTTAATCAATATGGTAATTCGGTGATTCCTTGGTGATCTTTACATCATGCACGTGCGACTCGCGTACACCTGCTGAGGTAATTTCCACAAAATTAGCCTTCTCGTGAAGTTCATTAATCGACTTGCAGCCTAGATAACCCATTGAAGACCGAATACCCCCAGTCAGTTGATGCAAGATCGCAAGCACGCTACCCTTGTAAGGAACTTGACCTTCAATGCCTTCGGGAACTAGCTTCTCAGCATTTGCCTCGCTGATATCACTCTGGAAATAACGGTCTGCAGAACCATCCGCCATCGCGCCCAAAGAACCCATACCGCGATAACTCTTATATGAACGACCTTGGTACAAGAACACTTCACCAGGCGCTTCTTCAGTGCCCGCAAACATACCGCCCATCATGACTGAGCTTGCACCAGCGGCTAAGGCTTTGGCAACATCGCCAGAGTAACGCACACCGCCGTCAGCGATTAATGGGATACCTGTGCCTTTGAGAGCAGCAGCCACATTCACAATCGCAGTAATTTGGGGAACACCGACACCGGCAACAATACGAGTGGTACAAATAGAGCCTGGGCCAATACCCACCTTAACGCCATCAGCACCATGATCGACTAGAGCTCGAGCAGCTTCGCCCGTAGCAATGTTGCCGCCGATCACCTGGACATGAGGATAGTGTTTCTTGACCCACTTGACCCGATCTAATACACCTTGGCTATGACCATGAGCCGTATCAACTACGATGACATCAACGCCTGCACGGACCAAGAGCTCAATACGCTCATCATTATCAGGGCCCACACCAACTGCGGCGCCAACGCGTAACTTACCCTCACTATCTTTACAAGCATTGGGATGCTCGGTAGCTTTTAAAATATCTTTTACCGTAATCAGACCGCGCAACTCAAACTTGTCATTCACAACAAGCACACGCTCTAGGCGATGCTGACTCATTAAGCGCTTTGCCTCTTCTAAAGTACAACCTTCTTTAACGGTGATCAAGCGCTCACGCGGAGTCATCTTCGTTTTGACCGACGCATCTAAGTCTTCTTCAAAGCGTAAGTCGCGGTTTGTGATAATTCCCACCACTTCCTTACCAATAAGAACCGGGAAGCCGGAAAAACCATGATCACGAGAAAGTTGTGTGACTTGGCGCAACGTTACATCTGGACTAATCGTGATGGGATCACGCAAGACACCGGATTCATAACGCTTAACCTTAGCAACTTCCCTGGCCTGCTCTGCAGGTTTGAGGTTTTTATGAACAATGCCAATACCACCCTCGCTGGCCATAGCAATAGCCAGACGACCTTCAGTAACGGTATCCATCGCGGCGGATACTAATGGTGTATTAAGTGAAATATCTCGAGTTAATTTACTTGCCAAGCTGGCATCTCGAGGAAGTACCGAGGAATAGGCCGGTACGAGGAGCACATCGTCAAAAGTGAGTGCTTTTTGAATGAGTCGCATACAAAACCCCTAGTCACAAAAATCGATTATAGCCTCCTAGCCTTTCTTTTAGCTGCAGCGGCCTGGAATTTGGCATCTTGATTCTGATTAGCCTTCTTTCGACGCACGGTCTTAGGATCCACTAGGAGTGGTGAGTAAAGCTCCAAGCGATCGCCCTCATAAATGGGGCTATCCCAGTCCTTACGCTTACCAAAGACGCCAAAACAGCCTTTTCTAGCAAGGCGTGGATCATCAATGGTGGTGGCGATACCCGACTTTTGTAGGGCTAAACCAACCGTTGGGCTAAGGTGAGAAGCAAATTCCAGGATAAAGGGGCTTAGCTTAGGCTCGCCATCTCTGGCGTCACAGATGAGGATATTTAGGACTTTCACAGAACTACTGTCCATCAAGGTCTTCAGCACGCTTTACGAAACAATCCACAAAAGTACCGGCAATATGACCAAAAACTGGGCCTATGATCTTATCCAGAATGACGCTCTTGAACTCCCAGTGGAGCTTAAATTCGACCTTGCAAGCATCTTCCTTGAGGGGGACAAAGTTCCATTGCCCTGAAAAATGCTTAAAAGGGCCATCCACAAAGACCATGTCAATAGTTTCAGGGCGATGATTGATGTTCCGCGTATGAAAGTACTGGTTAATACCCTTAAAGTGAATATTGATTTTGGCATCCAGAACCGTCTCTGTTTGCTCAAAAATTTCCACTCCTCCACACCAGGGCAAGAATTCAGGGTAACGGGCAACGTCGGTTACCAAGCCATACATGCGGTCGGCTGATTGCCCAATTAAAACGGTCTTGTAGACGTCTGCCATAATCGATCTTGAGAAGCTAAATAAATATGAGTATCGTCGATAACAAAAAAGCCTTCTTCGATTATTTTATCGAGGAACGGTTCGAGGCAGGGCTAGTTCTAGAAGGCTGGGAAGTTAAAGCCATTCGTGCTGGCCGAGTGCACGTCAAAGAAGCGTATGTTGTCATCCGTCAGGCGGAGCTATTCCTGATTGGCTGTCATATCACCCCCCTACTCTCAGCTTCAACTCACATCGTCCCAGACAGTACCCGCACCCGCAAACTCCTACTGAATGCGATCGAGATTAAAAAGCTCATCGGCAAAGTTGAGCAAAAGGGCTACACCCTCGTTCCCCTTAATCTGCATTTCTCAAAAGGGAAGGTGAAATGCGAGATTGGCCTAGCTCGAGGCAAGAAACAGCATGACAAGCGCGCAGCAACTAAAGAGCGTGAATGGGAAGTCCAAAAAGGTCGTATAGCTAGAGGCGATCTCAACGCCTAAGTTCCCTGCACCAATGAAGTGCAGCATATTTGAGGGCGAATAAAGTCGTCCCAAAGCAAAAGACCTAGATGATTCGATCTAGGCTTTTTTACATCTAGTTGACTTGGCTTAAATTCAGCCAAGATGGATTACGCTTCTTTCTTACCGAGCATCTCCCAAGTAGAAACTACACTATCCGGATTGAGAGAAATAGAGGTGATTCCTTTGGTAACCAACCAGCGCGCGAAGTCTGGATGGTCTGAAGGGCCTTG
>CANISN010000201.1 GCA_947470165.1 Burkholderiaceae bacterium
ACCAGAAACTTTTCTGCCTTCTGCCGCTTTATGCGCTTCAGCCGCTTGCTCGAGACTAAATTTAGCACCGATCTTCACCTTCACTCTACCCTGAGCAATAGCATCAAATACTGCACGCGCATTCTCTTGTAGCAATTCCGGGGTAGCGTTATGCGGAAATACGGAAGGTCTAGTTAGGAATAGGCAGCCTTTCTTATTCAGTATCTCTGGCTGAATTTCGGGAGCAGGCCCTGAGGCTGCACCAAACAAAGCCAACATACCAAATGGAGCGACACAGTCAAGCGATCCCAAGAAAGTAGTTTTAGCAACAGAGTCATAAACTACATTGGCTTTACGACCACCAGTAGCCTTAAGCACCTCCTCAACCCAATTCGGCTTTGAGTAGTCCACCACGGCATCGCATCCTGCCTCCTTGGCCACAGCAAACTTCGCCTCAGAGCCTACGGTACCAACAACAAAGGCACCCAAAGACTTTGCCCAACCAGCAAGGATTTGACCAACACCCCCAGCGGCAGCATGAACCAACACTACGTCGCCAGATTTTACTTTGTATGTTTTTTGAACCAAGTATTGAGCAGTCATTGCTTTAAAGAAGACTGCGGCAGCAACTTCATCAGAGACATTGTCTGGAACAGCAACCAGCTTATCAACAGCAACATTACGAGCACTTGCATAAGCCCCAATACCGGCATTCATATACATCACACGATCGCCTACCTTAAAGCGGCTTACACCTTCGCCTAGGGCCTCAACAACACCAACAGCCTCATGACCAAGACCTGTAGGTAACTCCAAGGGGTAGACACCAGACCTTTGATATACGTCGATGAAGTTAAAACCGATAGCGGTTTGACGAAGCTGCACTTCACCCTTACTAGGGGTAGGCAACTCTTTATTAATCAATTTGATTACGTCAGCGTTACCGAGTTCTGAAAGACTAACAATTCGAGCAGTTGTCACAAGTCACCTTATTATTTTTATGTAAAAAATTATCTTACTGCAAGCGAGGAGGACGTACCCTCCTCTTCCTCGACGATGGCCCAGGTACTATCTCCCAGCTTTTTCACAGCCATAGAATAAGTCCAAGAATCAGGGATACCGCAACTCCACTGATCTGGGCCATTTTGGATTAAAACGTTAGTGCCAATTCGGCTATCGAAATATAGGTGATATGTTTTACCGTGGAGGGGGTTGAAACTAAATTTGGCACTATGCACCATTTCAGTAGCATCCAAACGGGCCTGAAGGGCTTTAGCCTGCTTCATTAAAACTTCCGCCTGCTCCATGATGCGATCGTATTCTAACTTGGCATTTTGGCGGGCAACATTCACCGCCTTGTCTTTCTCCTCCAGGACCTTGATGGGGGCAAATACAGGTGCGCCTACCTCCATGGGGTATTCAATGCCGGCATGCCTTGCTGGATCGGTGTCTTCTATTCTCATTGCGATTTTCGACCTACTGATTTATCTAACGAAAGTGTGACACAAATTCACAGAATGCGTCGCCATCGCGGTCTGGTGCGATAAATTCACTATAGGGAGTGCAGATCCCCTAGGAGCCCTTTGGCATGGACCTGAATCGATTGCTGATCTCCCTCGCTAATGCGGGATAAATTGGCGGTCATTAATCTCGTGCGAGGGCTAGCCTCAAATTGAGTGCGGTGATTGATCAAAAAGTTCCAATAAAGATTGGTCACAGGACAAGCACCCTCCCCAAACCGTATATCAGGCTTATATTGGCAAGTATCACAATAGTTACTCATTCTTTTAATATATGCGCCGCTGGCAATATAGGGCTTACTAGTAAAGCGTCCGCCGCTCGCAAATAAGGCCATACCAGCTGTATTGGGTAGCTCTACCCATTCGATCGCATCGATATAGATGGCCAAGTACCAATCGCAGACCTCTTTTGGCAAGACCTCAGCCAATAGAGCAAAATTTCCCGTTACCATCAAACGCTGAATGTGATGGGCATAACCATACTGCAAGGTTTGCCCAATCGCCTCACGCATACAGTTCATCTTAGTTTTACCAGTCCAGTACCAGGCAGGTAATGCATTCTGATGATCGTAAAAGTTATCGAGTGCCATTTGAGGCATGTCGAGGTAGTACATCCCACGCACAAATTCTCGCCATCCTAAAATTTGACGAATGAACCCTTCTACAGTTGCGAGCTCTAAGTCATGTTTTTTCCAAGCAATTAATACCGCATCAACCACTTCTCTTGGATTAAGTAGCTTGAGATTGAGCGCGCTCGAAAGTAAGGAATGCCATCCAAAGGGAGTGTCAGTCCACATCGCATCCTCATACACACCAAAAGTTGCTAAGCGATGCTCTACAAAACCGTCGAGTGCTTCTAGTGCCTGAGCGCGAGTGACTGGCCACCTAAAGTGCGCTAGCGACCCAGGATGGCCTGAATACCTTTCCTCAACTTCAGCTAACACTACTTTACTAATATCATCCGGCTCAAATAATGCTGGAGGCGGAATTAATCCAGGCCCCTTCTTCGGAAACGGCTTGCGATTATCACGATCAAAGTTCCACTGCCCGCCCTCGGGATTACCATCTTGATCTACCAAGACTCCATGGGTCTTGCGCATGAGCCTGTAAAAGTATTCCAGTCTCAATTCTTTTTTATTTGCAACCCAACTTTTAAACTCATGATGTGAGCAATAGAAATGAGAATCCTCATGCATCTCTAAAGCAATATTGAACTCGGAAGCCAGCTCTTCAATAGCGACTTTGAGCCGCCACTCTCCTGGCTCTACACAAACAAGATGGGTAAATTTACCTTCAATAATGTTGTTTCTAAGTTCTTCAACAATCGTTTTAGGTGAATGTTGGATATAAATCAGAGGAAGGCCAAGATTGTTAAGGTGCTGAGCAAAGTGGCGCATTGCCGACAAAAATAGAGCAATCTTGGCTTTATGGGACCAAACGTGTTGGGCTTCATTCGCAGACTCAATCATGACCACTTGATCAAGCTGAGGGTCGATATTTTTCAGCGCTGGGCTGTCAATATCTAGCTGATCACCCAGAACAAGTACGAGCTTTTTCAAGATTTACTTTTGTAAAAAAAGATATTAGCGCTTGTAAAAACTCAGGGTCACCTCGCCCAGATTAATTCCAAACTTACTCATCTTCGCTTTATTGATCATGACCTTAGGTGTCACTAAATACATCCAATCATCAAACTGCACATGGTAAATAGATTGATCGACTGGTAGTGCAAGGGTATAAGCCCAATTTAGGGCATTGCCTGCAGACTCCCCAATTGCCTCGCCAATGACATCATCTGCAGTGCCAATATATCTACCAGGGGAAGTCTCTACCAAAGTCCAAATCCGCTTTTGTTTTATCCCATCGGAGTATTCAAAGCTTTCATCCAGAACGCCGGTTTTCTTACCATTCACTACTGACCACTTGGCGACCATCAGCACAGTAAATCTTTTTTGAACATTGCCACTGCGATCAGTAAAGATGCCATAAGCATCGATCGTGCCATTGAAATATTCACTGAGATCCAACTTAGGCGTCTCTTGCGTGTATTGCTTCACCGTTGGAGATGAGCAAGCTAGCACACTTAGGGCTAGAAGCAAGCCGATTAGGCGCTTCGATATAAGGATAATCTTATGCATTTAACAGACTCCAGAAATCAAGGGTGGTGGACAGCCATTGCCAAGTAACTCTGCTCTTAACTTGGGTGCGCTGGTTTTAGGGTCGAGCCAAATTCCAAAAAAAGCTTTTGAAAATTCAGCGCCAGGGATTTGGGCAATTTTCTTACCCTCGAAAAAGAAGGTGGTGCCAACTTTGGGAGAATAGATGCCCGTGATACTTTGCCCCGGCTCAATATTTGGAAAAA
>CANISN010000202.1 GCA_947470165.1 Burkholderiaceae bacterium
AAGGCGGGAGGCACTGCACCCGCCATCTTGAATGCCGCTAATGAAATCGCAGTCGCTGCATTTTTAGATGACGGCTTACCTTATTTAAAAATTGCAGAAGTAGTCGAACGTACATTGAATGCTGTGCCTGCAGTTACTGCAGATTCACTTGAGATCATTCTTGCTGCGGATGCGAAAGCACGTCAGATCACGAGTGATTTGATTCTAGATATTCAGCGATAGATCGTTTATTGATGCAGGCTTTCATTACCCTTGCTGCATTTCTGCTGACACTAGGTGTACTGGTTAGTTTTCATGAGTATGGCCATTTTTTGGTGGCCCGTTTATGTGGTGTGAAAGTACTGCGTTTCGCTTTGGGTTTTGGCAAGCCCTTATATACCTACCGAGCAAATAACGGCACTGAATGGGTTCTTGCATTTATTCCCTTGGGCGGCTACGTTAAATTGTTGGATGGGCGTGATAGCGAGCAATCAATTAGCCCCGCAGAGCGTCCAGAGTCATTTGATGTAAAGCCTCTTTGGCAGCGGTCCTTGATCGTGGCAGCAGGACCTTTGGCAAACTTTTTATTGGCCATTATTTTATTTTCGGTAATTTATGTCTCAGGCGTTCCCCAGTTGCCCGCTCGACTCCAAGCGCCGCCCGAGCAATCTACTGCCGCAAAATTAGGGGTCACAGCAGGTGATCAGATCATCGGCTGGCAGTCCCTGTCACCTGACTACAGTGGTGCACCGATTCTTGGGGAGTTTGACTACGTTCCTAGTTGGAATGCTTTGCGCTGGCTACTCTTGGATGCCATTACCGGAGAGCAGGGCTTTGCTCTGGAAATGCAGGACGCTTCTGGCAGCCGTCACATTAAATCCTTCAAGCAGGGTGATTTACCGCAGATTACTCCGGAGTCTGATCCGCTAAAGGAATTGGGCTTACTTCCAGAAGTAATTACGCCTACGCAGTGGGAGGAGCTCAAATTAGGCCCTATTAATGCCCTAGTCTTTGCTAGTCAGCGGGTCTACTTAATTACCAAGGTCTCTCTGCGGCTCATGCTAGGATTGTTTACTGGCAAAACTACCTTAAAACAGCTCGGTGGACCCTTAAGTATTGCGGATATGGCAGGGAAATCTGCCCAAGTGGGCTGGCAGCCGTTTACCGCTTTTTTAGCCCTCATGAGTATCAGTATTGGGCTCTTGAATTTAGTACCTCTACCTATGCTAGATGGGGGTCAGCTACTGTATGATGTATGGGAGTTGGTTGCTGGTGAGCGAATTTCATTATCCCTGCAGGAAAAGCTCCAAAAATTGGGCTTTTTGCTTCTGATATCTCTTTCCTTGCTAGCCTTGTTTAACGATTTGCAACGCTACCTTTCACCTTGAATTTTTTGATCCCTTCTATTCGTTTCGTAACTCGACTTGTTGCTCAAGTCACTTTAATTGTTGCTGCTGGCGTATCTATAAACGTGCAAGCAGCAGATCCTTTTGTTATCAAAGATATCCGTATTGAGGGACTGCAGAGAGTTGAACCGGGCACGGTATTTAGCTATCTGCCGGTTCAGGTGGGTGATAGCTTCACAGGAGAGAAGAGTGCTGAAGCCATTAAGGCTTTGTATAGCACTGGTTTTTTCCGAGATGTTCAGATTCAGGCGCAAGGCAATGTCTTAATCGTGATTGTAGAAGAGCGCCCTGCTATTTCCCGCATTGAATTTACCGGGATGAAAGAATTTGACCTAGAGATAGTACGTAAATCTTTGAAAGCCGTCGGGGTGGCTGAAGCTCGCTTCTATGACAAGGCACTGATCGATAAGGCTGAGCAAGAACTCAAACGCCAATACGTTGGTAAAGGTATGTTCGCTACGGAGGTGGTTGCCACGGTAACTCCGGTAGAGCGTAACCAAGTGGCAATCTATTTCAATATTGATGAAGGTCCTGTATCGAAGATTCAGGAAATTAATTTTATTGGTAACAGTATCTTTAGCGACAGTACTCTCAAAAGCGAAATACAACTCAAGACCGGCGGCTGGCTATCTTGGTTTAGCAAAGATAATTTATATTCCAAGCAAAAGCTCACTGCTGACTTAGAAAATATTCGCTCTTACTACCTCAATCGTGGTTATCTCGAGTTTATTATTGAATCTACCCAGGTTTCAATTACTCCAGATAAAAAAGGGATCTACCTCACTATTAGCATCCGTGAGGGTAAAAAGTTTACTGTTAAGGGTGTGCGCTTGGCTGGTGATTTATTGGGCAAAGAGGCTGAACTGATTCAGTTGGTAACTCTCAAGCCTGGTGATACCTTTTCATCTGCAAAGTTAACCGAGAGCACCAAGGCAATTGCCGAGATTCTGGGTTCTTATGGCTATGCATTTGCCACCATCAATCCCCAGCCGGACATTCGACGTGAGTTAAGTGAAGTTGATTTAACGCTGGTAGTTGATCCAGGGCGTCGCGTCTATGTTCGTCAAGTCAACATTACTGGAAATGCTAAAACTCGCGATATGGTGATTCGTCGTGAGATGCGCCAGTTTGAGAGCTCCTGGTTTGACAGTGAAAAGATTGATTTATCTAAAAAACGTATAGGCCGCTTGGGCTACTTCACCGAAACCGATATTTCTACACAGGATGTTCCTGGATCCCCAGATCAGGCTGATATTAATGTGAAGGTAACCGAGAAGCCAACTGGTGCAGTGACTCTTGGCGCTGGCTTTTCTTCAACTGAAAAACTGATTTTATCTGCTGGTATTAATCAGGAGAATGCCTTTGGTACTGGAACGGCAGTCGGCTTGAACTTCGCCCTCGGTAAAATTAATCAGAGTTTAGCTTTGTCGAACTACGATCCTTTTTTTACCGAAGACGGTATCAGCCGTTATACCGATTTGTTCTACCGCTCATCTAAGCCACTTTATTACGTTGGCGACCCAAATTACCAAATTAAATCGGTTGGTTCAAATATCAAGTTTGGAGTCCCCTATACCGAGGAAGATCGTATCTTTTTTGGCTCTGGCATAGAGGTATTTCAGATTCAGACTACAACCAATACCCCTAGTACATATACAAATTATGCGATGAGATACGGTGTAGCTTCACCTGGCTACCCTGCAACATTAACTACCTATAACGTTCCAGTCACTGTGGGTTGGTCCCGCGATGGTCGCGATAGCGCTTTGATTCCATCGACTGGTTCCTTGAAGCAATTAAGTGCTGAAGTGGGTACTCCTGCTGGAAATATGACTTTCTACCGTCTGTTTGGCCAGTACCAAAAGTATCACTCTTTCTCAAAAGGCAATATTTTGTCTTATAACGGAGAATTAGGTTATGGCGCGGCTTATGGCAGTAATCCTTTCCCGATCACCAAAAACTACTATGTAGGTGGTATTGGATCTGTTCGCGGCTATTCTCCTGGCTCCCTCGGCCGCACTTACTATAACTCCTATGCTGGTCTCTATCAGCCTACTGGCGGTCAGTCAAAAATCATAAATAATGTGGAATATACCTTTCCAATTCCTGGTTCAGGAGTAGATAAGACCCTGCGGGTATTTGGCTTCGTGGATGGTGGTAATGTCTATAACGAAAACATCAATCTCGTCTTGCGATATTCTTATGGCTTGGGTTTATCATTTATATCACCGCTGGGGCCCCTCAAGTTTAGTTATGGTATCCCGATCAAATCGTTACCAACGGATAATGTGCAGCGTTTACAGTTCCAGGTAGGTACAGCGTTTTAATTGTTTAAGGAAAGTGTTATGAAGCTTTGTCAATCTTCCCAATGGATTCAATTTGGCATAATTGCCCTTGTATCGATCATTTCATCGCCGCAAATATTTGCTCAAGATGCCGGCACTCGAGTTGCTGCTGTTAACGTTGAAAAAGTC
>CANISN010000203.1 GCA_947470165.1 Burkholderiaceae bacterium
CCATATCCATTCTTTCACCATTAATCGCCTCTTCGCTAGGCTTGTGAAAATGAAACTGAACTAAGCGAAATTGACGGCCATCCACCATCAAATTACTACCTTCACCATAGTTCACCATAATAGTATGTCCATTATCAACAATGGATAAGGGGGACTGGCGATAAGCGAATTCCAAAGCAGGTAGATCCACCTTCACTGCATTATCAATATTGATATTGATCGGAGACTGCGTTTTACCCTTGCTGCAAGCTAAATTATTCTTATTTAAATCTCCCCAGTTCTCCGGACCACCGGGGCCATCTACATAGGTCCAATGAACATGTTGGTGAGGAGCCTCTATCTCAACCTCAACCGGCTTGGCAACAGCTTTACTGACCTTAGGCTTGGCCTTTGCCTCAGGTGCTGGAGCACCACCAGCAGGCAAATCCCCTGTACGAATCACAATATCGCCAGAGCCCTTATTAATTTTATTCAGGAGAGCTTGAGCCATCTGATCATCAGTAGATGAGGTGGGGGCTACTGAAACCGGCTTAGGCTTGGCGGCTGGCGCTGCATCTGCTGGGGTAGGCGGATCACTTGCCAATGCAATACTTGTCAGCAACATGGAGGCTGCCAAAGAGGCGAAAAGGGAGATTTTGGTCAGTTTAGTCATAGTTGTTATAACGGCATTTTTGATTATTGTGTTTATTTTTATGGTGACAAAACTATAATGAAAATGCTACTGGGTTTTATTAATGGCAGATTTTTTGGGTACAACCTTTTTTGGCACTACCTTTAGAGGATTGATATCAACCTGGCTTCCACCTGGCAGCGGATCAATGAATGGGGTTTTGCTACGTGAAAACATGTAGTCACACTTCATTAATCCCGCCATATCTTGCTGGCTATCAATTGGGGTCGACTGTTTAATAGAGATCTCTAAGGTGGCATCACTTGGTGGCGGGGATAAATCATTGCTCGCATACCATTTTAAGATGCGTTGGTACCAACCTAATGCAGGTAATTTGCCAGGATCGGCATAAAAATTAGAGCTACACACTTGCAATCTACGTTCAATTTCACTCGCAGGAATGTAAAAGCCAGCAATTAACATCGAGGCAACCTTAGAATTACAACGGGCCCAACTAACTAATTCGATTTTGGCACCGGTAGTAATTGATCCATCCGCTTTATCGCCAACCAATACATCGATCTCACATTGCATTCTCTGCCCGCGAATTAGCAGATTCTTGCAAATTTCAGGACCATTTTCTGCATAAGGATTACTCTTGGTACTCGAAGCCGAATATGGGAACTTCAAATCACATTCATCAGGTCCATTTGACACCTGATCTAACAAATTCTGACTGAGAGCCGCTTTATCAGATATTGGTATGGCAGGGGTCGCTGCTCTTACTGCTGAGGGAACGCTATCAACAAGCCATGGCTGAGCAAAACTAAGGGGGGTGATAGCAAGTAAATAAAAAAACGCTAGGGTACTCAGATAAAGACTACCTTGCATTGGGAGTCTCCACGCCTTGGCGAATAAGTTGAAGTGGATTTTCAAGAGATCGCTCCAAAACAATTTTTAAATCTGGAAGAATCATAAAAATAACAAAGAAGGCTAATGGGATGCTAACCGCAAAACCAATTGAAAATAGATTCATCTGTGGACTAGTTCTTCCCAAAAATGCTTGGGTTAAATTAAACATCATATAGACAAGTATTACTGGCATAGATAATATTAAGCCCAGTTTAAATGTAGCTGATACGAGAGCTACAACACCTAATGCATTCCACGCGCTTGGCCAAGTGCCAACAGGTACCGTTTTAAAGCTGCTTAGCACAATATCAATCAACACTAAATGAATATTGAGTGCAAAAGATAAAGCTAAAGCAATCAGCCCAAGAAATTGTCCTACTAGCCCTGACTCTAACGTTGGGTCCCTGAAATTTGTTGCCGCAAAGCTAAAACCCGATTGGAAAGAAAGTATCTCTGATGCGACATCGATAACCATAAAGCCAATACGAATGACAAAACCAATGAACGCACCAATACCTAACTCTATTACAGAGGCAAAAAAAGTCATGCTGCCAGGATTAGGAATAACTTCATTCGCAATCATTGGCATGACATACACCCCGAAAGCCAAAGCAATAAATAAACGAAATTGCATTGGGAAAGTGCGAAATGATAACATCGGCGCAGTTAAAAAGAGTCCGAATACACGCAATGAGGCAAACATAAAAACAGCCATATACTGCTCTATTTGTAGACCAGTCATGGTGATCATTTTTAATTCACCAAACTAGGAATACGTGCCAATAACTCTCTCATGTAGTCAGTAAACAGCGTAAGAGTTACTGGCCCGATCAATAGAAGTACCACTCCAAAGATGATCAACTTAGGTATAAAAGATACTGTAGATTCATTCACAGATGTAGCAGCCTGCAAAATACCAATTACTAGACCTACAACTAACAACGCCATCAAGATGGGACCGGCTAGCAAAGCAGCCATTCTAAGAGCCTGATACACCAAATCTAAAATGACACCACTTTCCATGGCGTTTAATTGATGTAACTTTGCACTAATGAGGTGGACAACAAGCCCCAGCCATCAGCCAAGGTAAAGACAATCAGCTTTATGGGTAACGAGAACATCATTGGTGAAACCATAACCATACCCAAGGACGTCAGAATACTCGCTACTGCAAAGTCTATTACCAAGAAGGGTAAAAAAATCACAAACCCGATGAGAAACCCCGTTTTGATTTCGGAGATGGCAAAAGCCGGAATTAAAACCGTAAGTGGAACATCGTCACGCGTGGCGATTTCTTTACCATACATTTTTGCAAACAAGTTAAGATCATCTCGCCGCGTTTGTTTGAGCATGAACTCCTTTAATGGCTTAGCCCCAACTTCTATTGCCTGTGGGAAGCCCAGCTTACCAGCGGAATAAGGTTGATATGCGTCTTTGTATATTGAATCAAACACTGGATTCATAATGAACAATGTTAAAAAAAATGAGAGTCCAATTAAAACAATATTGGGCGGCATAGTTGTAAGACCCAGTGCCTGACGCAATAAAGAAAAGACAATTAAGATTCGTGTAAAGCTGGTCATTAAGACCAATGCAGCTGGTAAAAAACTTAAGGCTGTCAGCGCTAAGATTGTTTCTACGGGTACCGCATAAACCATTCCCCCACCACTCTGTTTAGCGGTGACTAATGGTAATGTTTGGCTCCAACCAACTAATGGAAACAGCCCAATCAGGGCTGTGATTCCAATTGAATACCAGAATATCTTTTGCTTCATCCCAGCTTTCTCTTAACAAACTGTCGCAAATTATTAGCAAAGTCTGCACTAGCAACTTGAGGCTTAAGATTAGCCACATCTTCAGGCTCTAACTCAGTTAATAGAGTAATTTGACTTGGCGTATGCCCGACTACCAAAATCCGATTTAAAACATTGAGAACAATCACTCGTTCACGAGGGCCTAGTGCCTGCTGTGCCAAGATCATCACATGGGGATTACTTGCTCGCATGGCTGTATCACGCTTAACTAAGAAGGCGACCACCCAGATGAGCGCGGCTGCTAGAGCTAACCAGATAAATGAAAATAACAACATACCACCAAATGAGGTGCCCATGTCAATTAGCGATTAATTTTACGAAGCCGCTCTGCTGGAGTGACGATATCAGTCAAGCGAAGTCCATAACGGTCATTTACAATTACCACCTCGCCCTGTGCCACTAAGCATCCATTAACAACGACTTCAAGCGGCTCGCCCGCCAAAATATCCAATTCAATCACAGAACCATAAGTAAGATTTAGCAGGTTGCGGATTTGC
>CANISN010000204.1 GCA_947470165.1 Burkholderiaceae bacterium
AAATACGGAAACAGGTGTATTAGGAATGTAGGTAACTACAGCCAACAACAAACCGCCCATGATGATGATCTTACGGCCAATCTTGTCTGACAAGCTACCGAATATCACGAAGAAAGGTGTACCGATTACCAAAGATGCAGCAATCAATAAGTTTGCAGTCTTAGCATCTACCTTCAATACTTGAGTAAGGTAGAACAAAGCATAGAACTGACCTGTGTACCAAACCACCGCTTGACCTGCAACCAGACCAAACAATGCCAAAATCACAATCTTCAAGTTTTTCCATTGACCGAATGACTCTGTCAAAGGTGCTTTAGACAATTTGCCTTCATCTTTCATCTTCTTGAAAGCTGGGGATTCGTTCATCGACAAACGGATGTATACGGAAACAGCTAACAAAGCAATTGAAAGGAGGAAAGGAATACGCCAACCCCAAACCTCAAAGTCTGGACCAGTGAATTCACGTGTGAACAAAATCACTAGCAAGGATAAGAACAAGCCTAATGTGGCTGTTGTCTGAATCCAAGCTGTGTAAGCACCACGACGTCCATGAGGAGAATGCTCAGCAACGTAAGTTGCTGCACCACCGTACTCACCACCCAAAGCCAAACCTTGAAGCATACGCAATGCGATCAAGATCACTGGAGCAGCAACGCCAATGGTCGCATATCCAGGTAGGATACCTACAATAAATGTAGCACCACCCATGATTAAAATCGTCACCAAGAAGGTGTACTTACGGCCGATCAAATCACCTAAGCGACCAAATACCAAAGCGCCAAATGGGCGAACAATAAAGCCGGCAGCAAACGCCAATAAAGCAAAAATGAAGGCAGAGCCAGCATCTAAGCCTGAGAAAAACTGCTTGGCGATAACGGCAGCCAATGAACCGTAAAGATAAAAGTCATACCACTCAAAAACCGTGCCCAAAGAGGAGGCAAAAATAACTTTGCGTTCTTCAGCGGTCATTGGGGCTGCTTTAGTTGATTTTGACATCAAAAGCTCCTAACTATTTTTATTTAAATAAAACAACGGGTCGATTATGCTTGACCATACTTTGAGTAAGGGTAATTGCCCATCAAATTAACTGAGGGTTTTCCCGATAAATGTGGATTTGTTGCGACGCATTTGATGCATTCTCGTAAATATCTGCCTGCACCAAGATATTGCAGATTGCCCAATTAAGGTGCAAGCTTACTAACTTATCAATAATTGACTGATTTAATAGCACCTGAAGTATTGAAACTAAAGCCCTAAAAATGATTAATTAAGGAGCAAGACAAATGAAAAGACGTGAGTTCTTAAGTAAAACAGCCGTTGGTGCAGCTGCCGGTGTTTTGGCAGCCCCCGCTATTGCCCAATCCATGCCTGAAGTGAAGTGGCGTTGCGCCTCTAGTTTCCCAAAAAGCTTAGACACTATTTATGGCGGTGGGGAATACATTTCCAAGCGAGTAGCCGCTCTGACGGATGGCAAGTTTCAAATTCGTATTTTTGGAGCTGGTGAAATTGTTCCTGCATTCGGCACTGTTGATGCTGTTCAGCAAGGCACTGTGGAATGTACCCATACCGCTGGTTATTACTTCGTTGGAAAAAACAAGACTTTTGCTTTTGATACCACCGTCCCCTTTGGCATGAATCAACGACAGCAAAATGCCTGGATGTACTGGGGTGGCGGTCTAAAACTCCAACGCGAATTTTTACGTGACTACAACATTGTTTCTTTCCCTGCTGGCAACACTGGAACTCAAATGGGTGGCTGGTTTAAAAAGCCGGTTAAGACTGTGGCAGATCTCAAAGGTCTAAAAATGCGTATCGCTGGTCTCGGCGGTGAAGTCATGTCACGCCTTGGCGCTATTCCTCAACAAATTGCGGGTGGTGACATTTACCCAGCCCTTGAAAAAGGTGTTATCGATGCAGCTGAATGGGTTGGTCCGTATGACGACGAAAAACTCGGGTTCTACAAAATTGCTCCTTATTACTACTACCCAGGTTGGTGGGAAGCTTGCTCTATGTACTCAATGTACGTCAACATTAAAGAATGGGAAAAGCTACCTAAACAGTATCAAGAGGCGTTTTCCTCTGCCTGTGCAGAATGCAACATAGACATGATGGCGGAGTATGACTACAAAAACCCAATCGCCTTGCAAAGTCTGATTAAGAATGGCGTGAAGCTTCAATCCTATTCAACAGAAATCATGAAAGCAGCCTCGAAGACTGCCTTTGAGATGTATGAAGAAGAAGCCGCTAAGAATCCGTCATTCAAGAAGATTTATGAGCCATGGAAGAAATTCCGTAACGACCAAATGCTTTGGAACAAGGTCGCAGAGCAGACACTCATGAGCTTTATGTTGACGAACCCAGTCAAATAAGAACCTACCAATAAGTTGATATGCCAAAACAATTATTATTTTTTTCAAGTTTCATTGATCGCCTGAATGACCGTTTTGGTGTATTTGCGAGTTGGTTGGTATTAATTGCCGTACTGGTCAGCACTGCAAATGCGCTGATCCGGTATGGCTTTAATGTCAGTTCAAATGGCTGGCTAGAAGCGCAGTGGTATTTATTTGCCGGGATGGTGATGTTCGGTGCTGCCACTACGTTTCGCCTGAATGAACACGTTCGGGTAGATGTGCTGTACGCCCTATATCCAAATAAAGTGCGTCTTTGGTTGGATTTCTGGGGAGGTATTGTTTTCTTTTTACCAGTCACCATCATCATCGGGTATTACTCCTGGG
The DNA here is from genome assembly GCA_947470165.1 of Burkholderiaceae bacterium. Classification (GTDB taxonomy): domain Bacteria; phylum Pseudomonadota; class Gammaproteobacteria; order Burkholderiales; family Burkholderiaceae; genus Polynucleobacter. The sequence goes on from CANISN010000204.1 coordinate 2,736, forward strand.
AATTTTTTATCACCTCGGTAATTCAAAACGAGACCTCCAGCAATCCAGGCGGTCTCATTCGTTGGCCAGTTCGCGGCGCTATTACCCTCGGCTTTTTCTTGCTGACCCTTCAGGGTCTCTCTGAAATTATTAAACGATACGCAGCCATCATTGGCGTGATCAAAATCGATCCTAAGTACGAAAGACCTTTGCAATGATTAGTCATGATCTGATGGCCCCCATTATGTTTGGGGGCTTGATTATATTTTTGTTACTTGGCTATCCTGCCGCTTTTTCTCTTGGCGCTGTTGGCTTGTTCTTTGCCTTTATCGGTATTGAAATGGGTATGTTCCAGCCCACTTTTTTACAAGCTTTGCCAGATCGAGTCTTTGGCATTCTTTCTAATGACCTGCTACTCTCCATTCCCTTCTTCACGTTTATGGGAGCTATTCTTGAAAAGTGTGGCTTAGCAGAAGACATGCTTGAAGGATTGGGGCAATTGTTTGGCCCCGTCCGTGGCGGCCTTGCTTACGCGGTCATTCTGGTTGGTGCTATTTTGGGCGCAATTACCGGGACAGTAGCTGCTTCAGTTATTGCCATGGGATTGATTTCTCTCCCAGTGATGTTGCGTTATGGATATAACCCACGAGTTGCAACCGGCGTGATTGCTGCCTCTGGCACGATCACTCAATTGATTCCACCTTCATTAGTTTTGATCGTGCTTGCTGATCAATTAGGTAAGTCTGTTGGCGATATGTATGCCGGCGCTATTGGACCATCCATTATTCAAGTATCTCTTTTCTGTCTGTTCATCTTCTTTCTGTCGATCTTTAGACCACAGGATGTTCCAGCACTGCCTCCGGAAGCTCGTCCAAAAATTGATTGGAAGTTACTCAAAAAAATCCTTTGGGGCATTGTTCCGTCGATTGCACTTATCTTCTTAGTTTTAGGAACGATTCTGATGGGACTTGCAACACCTACTGAGGGTGGTGCAATGGGTTCAGTTGGTGCCCTGATTTTGGCGGCTATGAACAAGCGTCTCCAAAAAACGCTCGTCTGGGAAGCCATGACCTCCACCATGCGCATCAATGCCATGGTGATCTTTATTTTGATTGGC
>CANISN010000205.1 GCA_947470165.1 Burkholderiaceae bacterium
GAGAGCATTTGGTAGAAGCGCGTTGCCGTACACCAGAAATTAAGCAGAAATTCCGTGCAATGTTTGATCACTATCAAGATGTTATTGAGAAAAACAAAACCAGTGACTTATCTGATTCGCAGCCTACCAAAGGCAATATTGCTGGCGGCCTTACTACGATCGAAGAGAAGGCTCTTGGTAATATCCAGAAGATTGGTAAAAAATGTGTTGTGGATGGCGTGCTAGATAAGGCCGAAACCCCAACTATTCCAGGTTTGCATTTTATGGACTCCTCTTCAGCTGCCGCTGAAATGGTGACGCTTTGCGCAGCGGCTGGTTTTACAGCCCATCTCTTTCCTACTGGACAGGGTAATGTCATTGGCAACCCCATTCTTCCGGTAATTAAGTTATGCGCTAATCCAAAAACAGTACGGACAATGTCTGAGCACATCGATGTAGATGTTTCTGGTATTTTGCGTCGTGAGGAGACCTTAGATTCTGCTGGTGAAAAGCTTCTCGATGCTCTTTTGAGAACTGCCAATGGTGAATTAACAGCAGCGGAGATTTTGGGTCACCGTGAGTTTGTGATGACCCGTCTGTACGAGTCTGCTTAAGTCCAAAGCTATGAAGTCCCTGACCGCTTATCAAGAAGTGAAGCAAAAGATCACTGCAGATCTGGTCATGGGGCGTTATCCGATGGGGCAGGCATTACCTGCTGAAAAGGATTTAGCCAAAGAGTTAGATGTATCTATAGGAACCCTGCGCAAGGCGGTAGATGAATTAGTTGCGGAAGGTATTGTTGTCCGCCGTCAAGGCAGGGGAACCTATGTTGCAGAACACGATGCTAAGCGACTACTTTATTATTTTTTCCATGTTGCTCGCTGGGATGCTGATAAAAAAACTTATCCCCGTGTGGAGACCGCTTCCTTTGGAGCGGCTCAAGCAAGCAAAGAGGAGAGCCTTAAGTTGGGTATTGAGGAAGGAGCTCCCGTTTGGCGTATTGTCACTCGTTTATATTTGGAAGATGAATGCGTGATGGTTGACCACATTACCTTAGATAAAGGAAGATTTAAAAACTTAACTCGCAATGAATTTGATAGGCGAGAAGGCAGTATTTACCAGTTATACCAAATGCGTTATGGTCAGTCAGTAGTGAAAGCGAATGAAAGATTACGTGCTGGATTAGCGGGTAAACAAATGGCAACTTGGTTTAAGCTAAAACCAGACTTACCTGTACTGCATATTCGTCGGGTGGCACTTGACATACAGGATGAGCCTATTGAGTGGCGTATTTCTACACTGAACACTACTCACCATGAATACTTTAACGAGTTGGTAACCTAGCTTTCTGCAGACTTTAGTTCTTTAGCCCAATTGATAAGGCTTTCACTGGGATTTTCACTTTCTGGATTCCAGCTTAAGCGGTTTGGAAAAAATGGTCTTAATTCTTCTCCAATTCCACATCCCCATAATTCAAAATTAACCTGCTGTTCACACCATGCAATTGCCTGTAAGAGGTGATTTTTGAGGAAATACTCTCCATTTGCTTCAATGGTAGCTCGATCCATGGGGCAGCCATCCGAAAATATAATCAGTTTTTTATTAACGGCATGACTAGTAACTTGTTTTTGTAAGCGTTGTGCCGCCCAAAGCAAAGCTTCTCCATCGATACTCTCAGCATAGATTTCTGGCCTAAGTAATGCAGCAATACCAGGTCTTGCCTTGCGCCAGTGGGTATGAAAGTCTTTGAAGATCCAATGCGCACGTTCATTTAATCTGCCTGGATTAGGCATTTGTCCATTTCTGCGCCATTCTTTAAAAGGTCGCCCACCCTGCCAAGCACATGTGCTGTAGCCCAACACTTCGGTTTGAATGTTTGCCTGCTCTAATATTCTTACCAGAGACTCTACGCAAGTAGCGATCTTTAATCTTTGATCTTTCATTGAGCCAGAGCAGTCGATTAGAAGCGTAACGTTTCCCAAAGCCTCTACCTTTTTAGAGGGGTGCTTATAAAGAACGGGATCAAGTGGGGCAGTTGCGATACGGGTGAGGTAGCGTCGATCTAAGAGACCCTCAGTCTCAGTGGTCTGCCATTTTTTGAGTGTCTTTGTATTAAATATCCTTTCATAAGACCTGGTCAATTTTCCCCAAGGAATATTTAGCTTTGTAATTTCCTCGCTAAGCTCTTGTTGGTAAATAGTAAGTTGAGCTGGTCGAATGCTTTTTTTGGCCTCAATCTCAAGATCAAATGTAGAGTTAAATACTTTATATTGCCCTAATGAGCGTTCTAATGATTTTTTAGTATTTTGGACAGAATGATGCTGTTGTTTTTCAGATTTAGAGCCAAGAGTTGGAGGCTGAATCCACTCAATCTTTAAAAAATTGTTGCTAATATTTTTTTGCTTAGTTCGAATGCTAGGAACATTTTGATATTCGGCATCAATTAAATTAGATATTAGTCGTGTAATTTCAAGTGAAGTCTTCGCATAGCTGGCTTGGTCATACTGGCTTGCTTTGAGCTTGACTAAATAAGGCCCAAGTCCCTCTGCGAGCCCTGCTCGAGTTGCTTCTACTATATCCTGCATCAATTCTGGAATAGGGCGCTGGTTTAGTTTGACCCAAACTGTAGAGAAAACAGACAGCAATAAAAGACCGATACTACCTTCTACGCCACCATTAGCCATAAACTCTTGTAGCCACGCGATAAATTGATTTTCAACATTCTGCTTACTGCCTTTTAGTCCATTAGGGCAAATACTTTCCACTCGCATCTGCTCGAGAACCTCAAAGACTAATGATTCAAGTAAGCCGTTCGGAGAGTGTGAAAGATGAAGTTCATAGTCTGAGTAACGAAGGCGTAAGGCAACGCCATCTAAAACTCCTCGCGGATGAGCCCAAGAAGCTTGTAAATAATTGAAGTTGAGATGTGGGGCTAAGGCGTTGAGGGTAAGACTTTTATGAAATAGTTGCCAATCTCGAATTTGAAGATGAGTATCTCCCGATAGGGAGCGCATGATAGCCCCATAACGGTTTTGTAACTCTACTTCATCGTGGGATTCGGTTTGCAAGATTTACCAGCTCAAAGGACTAGTTTTTAATGGCAAGCAACTCAGTTGCAAAGCAGCGCTGATAGTATTCAGCAACCAGAGATTTTTCTTCTGACTCGCACTTATTCAAGAACGCTAAAGTAAATCCAAGTTGTAAATCTTTGAAGATGCGCCAGTTCTCACCCCAGGTAATCAGTGTTCTAGTCGACATCAGGGTAGAGATATCACCAGCTTCAAATCCTTTTCTACTGAGATTAGCCAGGGCGATCATTTGTTTTGCAGTGTCAGAGGAAAGCTCCGGGACCTTTGCCAATAATATTTTTTCTTCTTCTTCAGGCTCCAGATAATTGAGGGCAGCAACAATATCCCAGCGATCCATTTGTCCATGGTTGAGCAATTGAGTTCCCTGATACATTCCATTCCAGTTACCTAAACCAACGGTATTGCTGGTCGCAAAAATCCGAAATGCTGGGTTTGGTTCAATCACTCTATTTTGGTCTAGTAGGGTGAGGCGGCCTTCGCGCTCAAGCATGCGTTGAATAACAAACATGACATCCGCTTGACCGGCATCATATTCATCTAATATCAGTGCAATGGAGCGTTGCAAACTCCATGGAATGAGCCCTTCTTGAAACTGGGTAACTTGCTTGCCATCCTCGAGAGTGATGATGTCTTTTCCAATGAGATCCATGCGGGTGATTTGCCCGTCAAGATTGATTCGTAAGCAGGGCCAATTTAAGCGTGCGGCAACTTGTTCTAAGTGGGTTGATTTCCCAGTGCCATGCATGCCCTGCAGCA
>CANISN010000206.1 GCA_947470165.1 Burkholderiaceae bacterium
ATCAGCCATACTTTCTAATAATGCTCCAGCAAGGTGGCCCGGGCTTCCGCTACCAGCATTGGCTAGTGTAATTTTCCCGGGGTTCAGTCTTGCTACCTCAATGAGAGAGCGTAGATTTTTAACGGGCAGTTTTGGGCCCACTAATAAAACTTGGGGCGCTGTGATTGCCATTGTGATGGGTGAAAACTGTTCGAGTTTATATGGGGGATTGCCATATAAAGCGGGGTTAATAACTAGGCTATCCCATCCCAAAAGTAGTGTGTAACCATCGGGTGCTGCCTTGGCAACGTAGCCAAAGGCAATATTACTTCCGCCTCCAGCCATATTTTCCACTACAACAGCTTGACCTATTTTTTCAGATACCCCTTTTCCAATGGTGCGTGCGAGGGTATCTAGGCTTGCCCCAGCGGGTACTGGAACGATGATTTTGATTGACTTGCTTGGCCAGGAATCTTGTGCAAAAAGCGGGCTGGAGACGGTGAGAAGACTTAATGCAAAGGCTATGTTTTTCAGGGTTTTATTGTGTAAGGTTTTCATTTAAATGCCAATAACTAAAGATGTAACCTTAAACGACATTGAATACAAATCAAACGATTAAAAAATTATTTCACTAGAGCTATTTCTATATATAGCAGATGTAGATACATCAAAGGGGTAATTTCTTGATTTGGACACCTAAATTCAGGTTCAAGTCCTGCTATTTTTAATTGGCGGTCTCATTTACAGCAGATTCAGTCTTGGTTAATATGTAAATTAAGCCATTTCTTATTAAATACCCTAAATGCTAAAGTCAATCAAATTCCTTGCCGTCGCATTTATGTTTATCTATAGCATCACCATGCCAAGCGAAGTAATGGCACTTGAGATTGGCCAAACATTGCCATTGGAGAGAATTCAAACTTTAGATGGTGCTTATTTTGAAATCCCCAAAAACAATACAAAAAATACACTGATTCAGTTATGGGCATCTTGGTGTCCATTTTGTAAACGCCAAAATAATTATCTAGAGAAATTCTCTAAACAGATACCATCTGGCTCCATAAATATTGTGACTATTTCCATTGATAAGACACCGGCCATTGCCAAAGAATATATGCGGCAAAATCACTATAGTTTTCCAGCCGCAATGATGACGCCAGAACTCAATCAAACTATCGGTAAAATTCGTGGGGTTCCTGTGCTACTGATTCTGGATGCTAAAAACAAGTTGATTTATAAAGAGATTGGCGAAGTTTTTGAAGAGGATTACATAGAGTTAATCAAATACGCCAAATGACGTTTAGGGACATTAAATGAATATCAATGCTGATTACAGTCAGAAGGTTGTGATGAATCACCATGACTTGCCGTGGATTCCCAGCCCTGAATCAGGCATTGAAAGACGTATGCTCGATCGACTTGGTGATGAGGTAGCAAAAGCGACCTCAATTGTTCGCTATCAACCGGGATCTAAATTTCCCACTCATACTCATGAGTTTGGTGAAGAGATCTTGGTTTTGGATGGGGTTTTTAGTGATGAGACTGGCGATTATCCAGCTGGAACCTACATCATGAATCCGCCAGGATCATCTCATACGCCATTTAGTGAGTTTGGCTGTACTCTTTTCGTGAAACTTAGACATCTCGGACCAGATCAAGTCGAGCGAGAAATTATTAATACTAAGACAGCCCGTTGGCATCAAGGTATGGTTCCCGGTCTTACTGTGATGCCGCTGATGCAACAGGGCAGTGGATCGACCCTGGTTCGCTGGGCACCTCAAACCTATTTCAATCCACATAAGCATTACGGTGGCGAAGAAATCTTCGTCGTTGATGGCGTGTTTGAAGATGAGCATGGTCGTTATCCTGCTGGATCATGGATTAGAAGTCCCCATATGAGTCTGCACCAACCCTTTAGTAAAGAGGGCTGCACTATCTTTGTGAAGACGGGGCATTTATTGGAGTAATTAAGAATAACAAACTCAGCAATCTTTATTAGCGTTGATGAGGTTTTTTATCTTTTGAGCATGGGTTGAAACCCGCATTGAGAAGTTAGGCAATCTCAAATTTACCGTAGCCTAATTTAGTTATCATTAATAGGCTAGTTTTTGTTAAATTAATCAAACAGCTAAAAAATAATCCCCAGGAGAAAAAATGAATAAATCAGAATTAGTAGAAAAGATTGCTAATGGTGCAGAAATTTCTAAAGCATCAGCTGATCGCGTATTAAGCTCAGCAATTGAGCACATCATTGCATCTGTTACTAAGGGTAATGATGTTCAGTTAATTGGATTTGGTACTTTTAAGTCAGGCAAGCGTGCCGCTCGTATTGGGCGCAATCCACAAACTGGTGCTGAGCTTAAGATCCCCGCTGCTAAGACAGTTAAGTTCACAGCCGGTAAAGGATTTAAAGACGCTGTCAATAAACGCAAGTAATTTAGCTTAAGAAGCTAAAGCCCTCATCGGAAATGGTGAGGGTTTTGTCTTTTAAGCTGCGCCTTAAGTGCCGCTTAGGCATTACACAGTTTATTTGTAGGTTGCTCACGTAAAGCTTATCCAAAGGCTCAATTACTTTCGAGAGGGGCCAGGCCTCAGCTAGATGGTTTTCTTAATATCTTCGTCATTGTCTCCAGCTGGTTTCGATTAAGGTCCAGGAATGACTTATAGCCCTTGCAAGTATTTTGATAGAGACATAAATCAAACGTATCATTTTCCTTATGCTTGGCATGAAGTGGGCAGTATTGATGGTGCCAAGACTCCCCTAAAGGACAGTTGGTTTTGTTTTGTTCTTTCATGCTTACCTCCAAATTATTAGCAACCAGGCTTTACTAAGCTGGAATCCTTTAGCACGTCTGGTATACCGTCTATTAAAACCGCCTTAATTGCTAAGGTGGATAAATTGGGATTGCTTACTATTACCTCTTTGAGCTCAATACACCCATCTCGATGTATGCAGCCTGAGAGGATTCCCTCTGCAAGTTGATCCGGATAGATCGAGCAGCATTCCTGAGCCCAAGATCCATCTAATGGACAGCTATCTTCGTTATTCATTCTGCACCTCTCTTTTTCTATATCTATGAATCACTCTATGCTGATCTACAGAAAAATGAAGGCTCTTTTTTTGATTTACTTGATCTAGAACAAATATGTTGCGGTGCTTATTCAATGAGCATGAACTTGGAGCATTCGCTGGGCAACCATGTTGTGTAGTGTTATATCTAGTGACTTATTATTTCTTGATATCAACGCATAGGTCATGCCCATCCTCTGAAACAGGATCTTCTATTGATCCATATCAAAAGACACCGCAGTTTTATGAAGCAATCACAACAAAATATCATTTTCTTATATATCTTGAACAGTAGGCCATTTAATGCTTATATAAATTACACATTAGGGTATATATGAAATCGAATTTGTCTTTAACCGATTGTCAGGATGGGCTGGGAAAGAAGACTTGAAATCTATTGAACCAGGCATGCTAGCAAGACTGCATGAAGGTGGCCTCGGATTCATGAAAATTGGAGATAAAAATTTACTTCCTATCGTTCAAGGGGGAATGGGAGTGGGTATTTCTGCGCATGCCTTGGCAGGCAAGGTTGCGAGCCTAGGAGGTGTTGGAACAATTTCATCTATAGATTTACGTAGACTGCACCCTGATTTAATGGCTAAAACAGATCATCTACCTGCATCAGATAAAACTAAAGCTGCTATTAATGCCGCTAATCTTACTGCTCTGGAGCGTGAAATCCTTTCCGCACGTGAACTTGCAAAGGGTTATGGCATGTTAGCGGTCAATGTAATGCGGGCAGTAAGTGAATATCAGCCTTA
>CANISN010000207.1 GCA_947470165.1 Burkholderiaceae bacterium
ATTCACAACCAAGTCATTGTCACGACTATGAATACCAATCACCATACCCTCGTATACGGGGTCACCATGTTTCACAAACATACGACCACGATCTTGTAATTTCCAAATAGCGTAAGCAACAGCTTCGCCGTCATCCTGGCTAATTAATACGCCGTTATGACGCTCGCCCAGAATTCCATCTTTGGCCGGAGCGTAACAATCAAAAGTATGGCTCATCAAACCGTTACCGCGAGTCATAGTCATGAAATCACCTTGGAAGCCAATCAGGCCACGTGCAGGAATACGGTACTCGAGACGGGTACGGCCTTTTCCGTCACTCACCATATCTTGTAATTCGCCTTTACGCTTACCCAAATCCTCCATCACGGAGCCTTGAGTAGCATCTTCTACGTCTACCGTTAAGTTCTCATACGGCTCCATCTTGACGCCATTCTCTTCGTGGAACACTACGCGTGGACGAGAAACTGCCATCTCGTAGCCTTCACGTCGCATAGTCTCTACTAAGATAGTCAGATGTAGCTCGCCACGGCCCGATACCTCAAATACGGTATCGTCATCAGTTTCTTTTACACGCAAGGCCATGTTGGCTTTTAATTCACGGTCAAGACGCTCACGAATTTGACGGCTAGTAACAAACTTCCCTTCACGACCGGCCAATGGGCTGGTATTTACCATGAAGTTCATAGTCAAAGTAGGTTCATCAATCTTGAGCATTGGCAATGGATCTGGTTTATCCACCGCACAAACGGTTGTGCCAATTGCTAATTCTTCAATACCATTGATTAGGGCAATATCACCAGCAACAGCCTCTTCAACGATTTCACGCTCTAAACCTTTAAATTTCAATACCTGGTTAATGCGGCCTTTAAATGGAACTCCATCCGGACCATTCATGCAAACTACTTCCATGCCCGACTTGACTCGGCCACGACTGATACGACCAACACCAATCTTGCCGACATAGCTGTTGTAATCGATTGAAGAAATCTGAAATTGCAAAGGACCATTTGGATCATCATCACGCACAGGGACATATTTCAATACAGCGTCAAACAATGGACGCATATTGCCCTCGCGAACATCTTCTGTTATTCCTGCATAACCATTTAAGCCTGATGCGTAGATGATTGGGAAGTCGAGCTGCTCTTCACTAGCGCCAAGCTTGTCAAACAGTTCAAAAGTAGCATTGATGACATAGTCACAACGCGCACCTGGACGGTCAACCTTGTTGATTACCACGATAGGCTTTAAACCAAGGGCTAAAGCTTTTTTAGTGACGAAGCGCGTTTGCGGCATTGGGCCTTCAACTGCGTCCACCAGAAGTAATACACCATCAACCATCGAGAGCACACGCTCTACTTCTCCACCGAAGTCGGCGTGTCCTGGTGTATCAACGATATTAATATGTGTGCCGTCATACTCCACTGCACAGTTCTTAGACAAAATAGTAATGCCACGCTCTTTTTCCAAATCATTTGAATCCATGACACGTTCAGTCATTTTTTCATTGGATCGAAATGTCCCAGATTGGCGCAAGAGTTGGTCAACCAAAGTAGTTTTACCGTGGTCAACGTGGGCGATGATGGCGATGTTACGGAGTGCGCGTTTAGTCATGTGAAGCTTCTGAAGTTAAGAATAAGGTTGGTTAAGAATAATGAGTCAATAAGTCAAAAGTATTTAATGCGCAGAAGAAATCAAGCGCTTAGGATGCAAAACACCTGAGCGCCAGTCGCCAGTGCCAATAAAGTTATGGGGAGCAGCCGTAGCACGATAGATGCGAACGAGTGCTTCAATAGACGGTATATTGATTGGAACGCGTTGCCCCATCTCCAAACGCTTTGCTTGCTGCTCATCCACAGTTAAATGTGGCAAGGTTTGTAACAAAGCATCGACTGGCAAGATATAAGAGGAGCTATCTTGCAGACCCTTTTGAATCGACTCGATCGTGAATGATTGCTCCAGGGTCAGATGACCTACTTCAGTGCGGCGCAAACCAACTAAGTGGGCGCCACAGCCTAAAGCTTTACCAATATCTTCTGCTACTACACGGATATAAGTGCCTTTGCTACAACTCACCTCTAGAGTGGCTTCGGGCCAATCGAAGTTAGTCCAACGAATGGCATGAATTGTAATATCTCTTGGTGCGCGCTCTAACTCGAGGCCTGCACGAGCATACTCATACAGAGGCTTAACATCACGCTTCAGCGCGGAATACATCGGCGGCACCTGGCTAATGGGAGCAGTAAACGCAGGGAATAATGACTCTAGAGCGAGCTTCATAGCAACTGTATCTGCAAATACGGGGAGCGGTAGTTCTTCAATAATTTGACCTTCAGCATCACCGGTATCGGTGCGTTGACCAAATTTCACCTGAGCGATATAAGTCTTATCAGCCTCCAATAAATCCTGAGAATATTTGGTTGCCTCACCCAAGCAAATTGGAAGCAAACCAGTTGCCATCGGATCTAGAGTACCTGTATGCCCTGCTTTTTCAGCATTAAATGCGCGCTTTACCGCTGTGACTGCTCCTTGTGAGCTCATGCCAGGAGGTTTATCAAGCAAGACAACGCCGTCGATACGAACAGACATGGGCGATTACGCCTTCTCGTCTTTACGTTCGCTGCGGTCACTATCTACCGCTTGATCAATGAGTTTGGACATTTCAATGCCGTGCTCAACAGAACTATCATAGTGAAAATGTAAGGTTGGCACAGTGTGAATATGCAAACGCTTAAATAACAAAGAATGCAAATAACCCGCTTTATCCTGGAGTGCCTTCAATGCAACCTCAGGTTCAGCACCTAAGACTGTAAAGAACACTTTTGCATGAGCCAAGTCTGGCGTCAGTTCGATACTTTGCAAAGTAATTAAACCTAAGCTGGGACTTCGTAATTCACGAGGAATTAGCTCCGCCAGATCCCGCTGAATTTGATCAGCGAGACGCTGGTTACGATGAGGGCTAGTTTTATGCATTTACTAGGTAGATCTTAGAGAGTTCTGGCAACTTCAGTCACTTCAAATGCTTCAAGTTGATCGCCTTCTTTGATATCGTTGTAGCCTTTTAATGACAGACCACACTCTACTCCGGCGCGAACATCTTTTGCATCATCTTTAAAGCGCTTCAGTGAATCTAGCTCACCACTCCAGATAACCACGTTTTCACGCAAGAGACGGACACTAGAGTTACGCTTGATAACACCATCGAGTACCAAGCAACCAGCAATCGCACCCACTTTAGATACCAAGAAGACTTGACGAATCTCCACCATACCGGTGATTTCTTCTTTCTTATCTGGTGTCAACATACCACTCAAGGCTGCTTTGACCTCATCAACCGCGTCGTAAATGATGTTGTGATAACGAATATCTACGCCATTATTTTCAGCCAACTTACGCGCCGCACCATCCGCACGAGAGTTAAAACCGATGATGACTGCCTTTGAAGCGACAGCCAAGTTCACGTCAGTTTCAGTAATGCCACCGACTGCTGCGTGAACGATTTGAACTTTAACTTCCGCAGTAGACAGCTTTTGTAATGACTGTGACAACGCTTCCTGAGAACCTTGTACGTCAGCCTTGATGATGAGTGGCAACAACTTAGCCTCAATAGCACCCTCTTCCATATTTTCCATCATGGTTTCGAGCTTGAATGCTTGCTGCTTAGCCAACTTCACATCACGAAACTTACCCTGACGGAAGAGTGCAATCTCACGAGCCTTACGCTCATCAGGCACAACTTGTACTGACTCACCAGCTGCAGGAACTTCAGATAAACCTTGGATCTCAACCGGAAT
>CANISN010000208.1 GCA_947470165.1 Burkholderiaceae bacterium
AAGTACCACATAAGCCTGATTGGCATGAAGTAGGTATCTCAATACCTGATCTTGCCAGAGCATCAATGATTGACTCTGCCCTCGTGACACTTATTTTTTGACCAGTACTTTGAATCTCGATCACCAACTCTTCAGAGTCAGTACTAGAAATTTTATTCACTTTTTTGTCTCGCTCCATAAAAAGAATGGGCTGCAATCGCAGCCCATCTCTTCTGATTGATAGATTTAATGCTTAAATTGTGCTTTTGCGGTTTGCTCAAGCTCTTCCATTTTTTGCTTTACAAAGTCAGTACGCTCTTTGCCTTTGTACTGCTCACTTTCAGTCAGAATAGTGATCACACTCTTTGCAACAAAGCGTCTTTGCGCTACTTCTTCTTCAGTAGTGGCGCCAATTGGTAATTCAAATACATTACCAGAGCAATAACTATTGGGCGCACCATTCAATTCCTTTAACCACTCAGCAAAGGCTTCTGCACTTGCCGCTGGATTAGAGCCACGAATAGCATCACGCAACATCTTTCTAAATAAATAAGGGCCCGCATCAAACTTAGTGGGGTTCTCTAGTGCATGGATTGCAATTGGTCTTTGGCTAATGATAGCCTCGTAATCACCGGGTGCATATTGAGCCATCTTGTAATTGGAGCGCGCTCTGTGATCGTTAGGAATGTCCACAATATCGTTAATGGTGTGCTTACTAAAACGCTCAACTCTTCTCAAGGCAACCTGGCCGTCCAAAAAGTCGATTGATTCATATCCGACTAGATCTTTTTTCCCGATGCCACGCGTATCAATGCCAGGGCCCATCACACGCCAGCCAATCATCTTGCTATTGAAGTCATCTACGGGAACTGTCCAGCGAATGATATGAAAGCGGCTAAATAATTTCTTATCAGAGCCATCTTCAGATGTGTAGGCATGCAAACTGAGATTTGGTAACACTTGATGCTGAACACGAATAAACAATTTATCTTTATTGACACGACGTGCACCGGAGCAAGCTAAGCCTCGCCCGCCATGAATTGGGACAAACTGCATATCTGGGTGCACTTCCATCGTTGGAGAACCCACCTCATCAAAGGTTGTACCCTGAAAATGACCCCCTACTACATTTTTAGCGGAGTGTAGTTCGGCTGTGTGAAAGTTATCCGCAGCATTGTCTTGAACTTGCAACCAATTACAGTGCTGGAAATTACTATAAGGAACAAGCTCATCACCAGGAGCTACTGTGAAATCAGACTCCCACTCCGGAAATGGTGGCTCTTTTTCAGGAGCACCCATATAAGCAAACACTAATCCATTTCTTTCGAAGGCTTTATAGGCTCCCTGCTGAATTGAGCATGCATATTTTTTTGCCTCAGCCTCTTCGCCTTTAGGAAAAGGTGCATTCAAACAAGTACCATCGATATCAAATACCATGCCGTGATAACAGCACTTAATGCCACGTTCTTGAATCGAACCATACTCAAGTGATGCGCCACGGTGCACGCAATGCGCATGCAATACACCAATGCGGCCACTACCATCACGAAACGCCACCAACTCTTCACCCAAGATAGTTAAAAATTTAGGTGTATCAGTCAATTCAATTGACATACACACTGGATGCCAAAAGCCGCGCATATATTCGCCCGTTGGCGTGCCAGGGCCAACTTCTGTGAGCTCAGGATCATGCCCCGGAACTTTATTGGTGTAGTAGCCACCATAGGGAACTAATTTCTTTGGCGTTGCAGGTCCGGCGGATGCGCCGACCTTTTTCTCCGCTTGTTCCTCTTTACTTGTCATTACTGGAGCTCCTATTGATTAACTAGCTACATCTAAAACTGTTCAATTACGCAAACATATCAGGCTGATTTTCTTTGAGATAGCCCCAGATTGGCTGGAAGTGCAGCCAGCCAATGTACTCACTGCCGACGTGCTCTCTACTATAGCGTGCAACCTCAGGAGAGAGTAGGTTAGGCTTGATGCCAGTTGCCTCAACCAACATCTGCTGCTTACAGCAACGCTCTAAAGCAATAAACCAAAATGCTGCAGCCTCAATACTGTGACGACTTACTGTTAATAAACCATGATTGCGATGGATGATCGCTTTCACTTTTTTTAATGACCCAGCTACGTTGTAGCCTGCATTATCTTCAACTGCCACCTGACCAGCCTGCTCTGCTAAAACCATATGATCTTCGAAGAATGCAGCTGCATCTTGAGAGATTGGATCCAGTGGTTTACCTAGCGCTGCAAATGCTGTTCCATAAACTGTATGCGCATGGCACATAGCAACAATGTCAGGATGTTTTTCATGAACTGCTGCATGCAATACAAATCCTGCACGATTCAATGCATGCTTCCCCTCCACAACATTGCCTTCGTGGTCTGCCAAAATTAAGTTGGACACTTTTACTTGATCAAAGTGCACCGCCATTGGATTAGTCCAATACATGTTTGGATGCTCTGGATCGCGAACAGTTAGGTGCCCTGCAAATCCATAGTCAAACTTTTCTAGAGCAAACGCTCTACATGCTGCAACTAATCGCTCTTTAAGGTGCTGCCGCTCTTCAGCGAAGTTATTAAACTTTGGCTGATAAGGATAAATTTGAGTTTTATCCTCAGGTTGATAAATCGACTCCCTTCCACCCAAGTCTAATTTACGTGCCTTCTCTATTACTTCAGCCATGTCAATTCCTTATTCTGATATGCGGGCAAATGTGCTGTTTTGATCGAACTCAACGCACAACTAGGTGATTATCATGGGCTTTTCCCGGGATTTTGACAAACGATAAGCATTCATGATTAGATGAACTGAATTCATGTATATTATATTTACATGAGAAAAATGCCAAATTATGTTCTATTACGGGCTTTTGAGGCTGCTGCACGCCTTGAGAGCTTTACCTTGGCCGCCAAAGAACTCCATCTCACTCAGTCAGCTATCAGCCATCAAATTAGAGAGCTTGAAGATTATTTTGGCAAGTCTCTCTTTTTACGCAAGAACCGAAAAGTAGAGCCTACTGCGGAGGGGCGCCGGCTCCTAGATTCACTCTCTAGGGTATTTGATGTGATTGAAGCAGCATGCAATGAAGTCACTCTTGCTCCAAGCTCACAAGTTCTTGCTTTACATTGCTCTCCTAGTTTTGCTGCAAAGTGGCTTAGCCCAAGATTGCCTGAGTTCATCAAAGATAATCCTGACATTACTATTCGACTGACCTCTGGTGCTGAACCAATTGACCTATTGCGTAATCAAGAAATTGATATTGCTATCTCATATCAATTCAGTCATGAAGGGCCCGGCATCACATCTTTATCTTTGGGCGAAGAAAAAATTGTTCCGCTATGCGCGCCCGAACTCATTGATGCTAGCATTCCTGTAGAAGAGCTGATGAGCAAGCTTACGCTCATTGAGTCCTCTTTAAATCACCATACTTGGGAAAAGTGGTTTGAAATCCATCATCTTAAAAATCCCTCAACCAGAAAGATGTCTTTTGATCGTGCCGCGCTTTCAGTATCAGCTGCAGTAGACGGAATTGGTGCTGTTTTAGAGAGTGAGCGCTTTGCCGAGAGAGAGCTTTCACGCGGCGAGCTTGTAGAGCTTGGGCAAGGTATCTTCTTACCGACCATTGATAGAACCCACTTTCTATCATTTAAATCAAACACAAAAAATAGTCCAAAAATTAAGCTCTTTAAAGAGTGGCTATGCGCTAAAGCAGGGGTTGCTGCAAACTAAAATAAAGGCATTTTATTGGCGGAATAATTTTTCCATTTCACGTCGAAATTGAATTGCCTGGTG
>CANISN010000209.1 GCA_947470165.1 Burkholderiaceae bacterium
AAAACTGAGGCTTCTTGTGGTAGGTAGGACAAGCCCATGCGGGCTCGCTCATGAATAGGAAAATGGGTGATATCTTTGCCATCCAGAATAATGCTGCCGCCATCCAGGGGAACCAGGCCAACAATCATGTAGAAAGAGGTTGTTTTACCGGCACCATTTGGCCCCAAGAGTCCAACCACTTCACCGCACTTCACTTCTATTGAAACATCTCGCACCACCGTACGAGAGCCATAGCGCTTTTGAAGATGCTGGGCACTTAAGGTTGCTGGTTTTTGATTGCTACCTAAATCTGTGGTCATTTCTCTAGTGTAGCTTTTCTTCTAGGTGAAAGGATGGCTCTAGCCAATGGGAGATCTTCTGCTTTAGCATTTGCGGGCGGTGACACAAGATAGCGCTGGTGAATATCGTCATAGTTAATTTTCCAGCCACGTAATTGATCTAACATTTGCATATTATGGAGACGCTTTAAGTAAGCATCTCCAGTCAGTGTCAGTAATTCTATTTTTGCATTGTAGATAACGGTTTTCCCACGACCCTGCATAAACTCATTGGCTGGTCCTTCACGTCTTTGCCGGAAGCTGGCAGAAGATTCAGAGTTACCCTGAACATCAACATATTCGTAGCCTTCGGGATCAACTTTGATATTGCCTTTCTCACCAGTAATCAAAATGCTACCTTTAGTTAGTAGCACTTTGCCACTGAGCTCATAGACTTGCTCTACATCATTTACAGAGACTTTTTCAGCCTCCAAAATAATAGGTTTATTTTTATCTGCCTTTTCAGCATGAGCAAGTGTGCCCAAGTTGCTTGCCAAAACCAAAGTCAAGATTGCGAATTGGCACAAGAAATTCAATGACGCATAACTCATGGTTGCGCTCCCGGTTGTATGCGTTCAATACGACCTTTAACTTGCCCGGATAAAACCATACTTTGTTCGATGTTGTTAAATACGCCACCCTCGGTTGAGTTCATTACAGAGACGCCTTGCTCAAGCCTAATAGGTTTATTGGTTTGAATAATGTCATCATTAATGAGTACTTTGAAGTACGAAGAGCGCGCAAGCATGCGAGTTCTTGCAGGCTCAGTCGCCGATGCAGCTTGGGGGGGTCTAAAAATTTCTGCGTTATCAATCAGATCCAAGATAGTAATATCACCATCTAAATGCCCTTTGTCTGCTTTGACCGTTATTGGTGATTTTCCAGGAGGGAAAAGACGGATACGCGGGGTTTCAATATCGATTGAAGCATCATCATCATAGTGAATCACCTTCTTGCCTAATACTCGATATTTTGTGACGCCAGATTCATTAAGCGCAGAAAGCGCGCCGTTGCTAATGGTGTAATCAGGCTCATGCAAGCGCATGCGCTCTACAGCAGATTTTTCTGCTGGCGTATTTTTTTTGACGAGCCAAAACGTAACTAGAGTGAGCGTACCCATCAAGAGCAAAGGCATGAGGCGCAATAAAGTACGCCAGATGCTCAGTTTAATTCGTTGGGGATTTATTTGCATTACTAAAGACTTTAACTCAGCGCTTGAGCGAGTAATTCCTCGTAGCGGTTTTGTGCTTTCAAGATGAGGTCACAGACTTCACGAACTGCACCGTTGCCGCCAGATTTTTTGGTTACAAAATGAGCAGTCTCTTTAACGGCTTCGTGTCCTTGTGCAGGGCAAATTCTCAAGCCAGCGCCCTTCATCATCTGAAAGTCTGGCCAATCATCACCCATGACTGCGCAATCAGAAGATTTCAAATTAAGTGCTTGAAGAACCTTATTTAAGGCAAGTGCTTTATTTTCTACGCCCATGTGCACCTGTTTGATACCAAGTTCTTCACAGCGCGCTAGAACCATTTTGGAGTTACGCCCAGTAATAATTACCGTGGGAATAGCAACTTTTTCTAAGAGTTTTATTCCCAAGCCATCTTGAATATCAAATGCTTTGAGTGACTCTTTACCATTGTCACCAATAAATACTTGCCCGTTTGTAAGAACGCCATCAACGTCCAGTACAAGTAGCTTGACTGCACTGGCTCGGTCCCAAGCTTGTGGGTATTGGGTTGATGGATTAGTGTTGTGGGGGGTGAAAGCGCTAGGCATATAAACGGATTAAAGAATATTTGAAGGTTTGTTAAATGACCTTGGCTGCAAATAAGTCATGCAGATTGAGGGCGCCAAGCAAAGCTCCTCTGGTATCGGTGACTACCAAATGATTGATGCGATATTTTTCCATCATTTCAATCGCCTCTTCAGCTAACAGCTCTGGGGGAATAGTACGTGGCCCAGAAGTAAGGGCATTTTTCAAGGTAAGGCCGTCTAGATTGGTGCTCTTCTCAAGTAGACGACGTAAATCACCATCGGTGAAAATGCCTGCAACTTGATTATTTGCGTCTAGAGCAACAACCATACCCATGCGTTTTGCAGTCATTTCAAGTAAAGCATCTTGCAATGATGAAGCAATGGAGATTTTTGGTGTTTCATCAAAGCTACGCATCACTTCACTGACATGCATTAATTGCTTGCGACCTAAACGACCACTGGGATGAGAGCGTTGGAAATCTTCCGCTTGAAAACCACGTGCATCGAGTAAAGCGACTGCGAGCGCATCCCCCATTGCGAGTGCTGCGGTAGTGCTAGTTGTGGGAGCAAGATTAAGTGGGCAAGCCTCTTTTTCAACACTGGTGTCCAAATGGGCATCCGCCAATTTCGCTAAGGAGGACTGGGGTGCACCGGTGAGTGCGATCAGTTTTGCACCCGTTCGTTTGACTATTGGCACGATGGTGAGGAGCTCATCGGTTTCGCCGGAATTCGATAAGGCAACAAAAACGTCATCGCGCGTCACCATTCCTAAATCACCATGACTAGCTTCTGCGGGATGAACAAAAAAAGCAGGTGAGCCGGTAGAGGCAAATGTCGCTGCAATCTTACGGGCAATATGACCCGATTTACCAATACCCGAGACGACAATACGGCCTTTACAGGAGTGCAAGAGATCTACGGCTAGCACTAGGGCATCTGCATTAGCGCCCTCAAGGCGATCACGCATTGTTTGTAGCGCAGCAGCCTCAATCGTGAGGGTGTCGCGCGCAAGCTTTAGGGTTCGGTCACGAGTCTTAGCTATCATGGGGTGAGTATATGCCGTCAGTCCTTCAGTTAACTCTCATCTTGCTGGCCTCCGGAGTGGCCGGGGTAGTTATTTTCCGCTATTTTGGGCTACCCCCTATTTTGGGCTATTTGGCTATTGGCGTCCTGATTGGACCTCATGCCCTTGGATTGGCCAACGATTCAGCTACCGTCAAGTATTTAGCAGAATTTGGAGTGGTTTTCTTGATGTTCTCCATTGGGCTGGAATTTAATCTTCATAAGCTCAGAGCTATGCGGACCATTGTATTTGGACTGGGTGGTAGTCAGGTTGTTTTGACTATGCTCCTTGCAGTTCCAGGAAGTTTGCTATTGAACTGGATTTATCCCATCTCATGGCAGGCAGCCATTGCGCTAGGGGGCGCACTAGCCATGTCCTCCACGGCAATTGTCACCAAGCTCATCTCCGAGCGCTCTGAAATTGAAACTGAGCATGGCCGCAACATCATCGGTATTTTGTTGTTTCAGGATTTGGCGGTGGTCTTCCTGTTGATTTTGTTACCCTCTTTGGGCAAAAACCCAGGGGATCTATTTCTGGCACTGACAGCAGCATCTATCAAGATTACAGTGGCACTCGTTCTCATTTTTGTGATTGGGCAAACCTTAATGAGTCGCTGGTTTAGCTTAGTGGCTAAATTACGCT
>CANISN010000210.1 GCA_947470165.1 Burkholderiaceae bacterium
TACTTGTAAATATCAAACATGAATGTGTCAAAGAAAATAAGGGGAAAAATTAAAAATAAATCATTTAATTCAATAGCTTATAGCAATTATTAAAATTTAAAAAAGTGAACATTTTCTAGATAAATCCTCAAAGATTGGTTGTATTGTTGTATCAAATATCTTACAAACGGTTAAATAAGGTTTTATTGTGGGCGAAGCTTTTTATCTCGTTTTTTTTGTAGCCATTGGTGGCTATTTTGCTCGCTTAGCCAAATCACACCCTGAATACAAGTACAAAACCAATAAACTCAAACAAAGGTACTTTGCACATGTATACCCCCACATGGTAGAAAAATATGGTGAAACTGAGGGCTATTGGCTCAGTAAAGCCATCTCAGACTATGTATTTGATTTTAATCGTAGGCTCTATGCTGACCACCATGTTGAAAGATATAAGGGTCATGTAAAAATAGAACAGGAAAATCTTTACAAATACCATGTAGAGCCCGCAAATAAACTATGTGAAGAATTGGTAAAAAGAGCGGTGGAGTTAAATGTCCCATCGCAATTATTTAAGTTTCATATGACAGAACTTTGGCAGCACAACATTGTTCCCGTAGGACGACTCACTCCTAAATCCATTGTGAATTATTCTGAAAAGTACTATCAAGAGCTAAGCAGCATCCCCACAACTCAAATAGAAGTTTTTAGATTTATGGATGCTCACCAGGGGGAGGAATGAACACAAAGAAACTCTCGGCCTACCATGGCCACTTGAAGAACACCAATAGACCAAAAATTCCAAGTAATAATGAAAATAAGATCAATAATTTTCTAAGTAGTTGCTTCATTTCTTTGACATCCTTTAGTCAGATTTTATGCAGTCTTTTAGAGTTGGGTAGTGGGGCCGCCTGCAGGTAGTCTGTAAAGGGGCCCATAAAAAATGGACAGTCAGAGGCATTCCTCTGAAATATTTGGTGGCTCGGGAAGATCAAATCTTAGGCGTCATATTACCCAATGCTTGTTTTAGTTGATCCCCATTCAAAGAGCTCAATCTGCCATTAATCCTAGCATTGGGGTCCACATGCAAGCGTTCAGACTCAATGTCACCACTTATAGTCGCACCAGAACAAACCTCCACTGTTCCGCTAGCCACCACATTACCCTCTACCTTGCCTGCCAGAACTATATTAGTGCAAGTAATATTGCCCTTCACGCTAGCATACTTATCAATCCATAAAATCCCGTTACCATTTTCAAGCTCCACAATATCGCCTAGGACTTGCCCGGCTATTTGGTAGTTGCCCCTCGTCTCCAACTTTCCATGAATGACGCATCCAGAACCCAAAATACTATTAAAAGTAATTTTTTGGGATTGCAGTAATGGGGGTATTTTTTTGCTCATATGCCTAATATGCCAAAGTCTTAATTCATTATTTACTGAGTATATTTTAGATATTCAGGTATAGATAGAGTCTCAAGTTATTATACGAACCCGATGCCCTCTAAAAAATCACCGAGTTGGTCGCTTAGTGGGCAACTTGTTGCAGTAAGGTATCTCAATTTAGCTCCTACAATAGGCTCATAATGCTGCAAATCATATTGAATAACTTAAATAGTATCACCAGCAAGGTCTGATACAGCGACAGCATGTCCACCCATAATCCTCTAAAGCACCCAAAGCCACTCTCTGCTGCGGCGCGCCTGATTGCTCAAAAAAATATTGGTCATTATGAAGAGTATGCTGCGTCATATTATGAGGGCACGAAAGATCATGATGTTAGGCAAAATATCGATGCCTTATTGCGCGCAATCAGAGCTCCTGCACCCTTGCACATCCTCGATTTTGGCTGCGGCCCTGGCAGAGACTTACAAACCTTTACCAAACTAGGTCACCGTGCAATCGGCTTAGAAGGTAGTGAGGAGGCAGCTCGCATTGCAAGATCAATCAGTGGCTGTGAAGTCTTGGTACAGGATTTTTTTAATCTGGATTTGCCGAAGCAACACTTTGACGGGGTGTTTGCAAACGCGGCGCTCTTTCATATCCCTAAAGAAGTGCTGCCTCAAGTCCTCAGGGATTTATGGTCTTGCTTAAAGCCGGGTGGAATCTTGTTTAGCTCTAATCCACGGGGCAACAATGAAGAACAGTGGTTTGGTGAGCGCTTTGGGCTCTATCATGATCTGGAGGGCTGGCGTACTTATATGAGGCAGGCTAATTTTATGGAGATTGAGCATTATTACCGGCCTAGTGGCCTGCCATTTGAACAGCAGCCTTGGCTTGCAAGTGTTTGGGTAAAGAGCTAGGCGCCAGATATTGAGCGTATTGAGCTCAATAGACTTCTAAAAGCTAAGGGCTTTAAAAAATAGGAAATTCTGCTATATTTTTATTCATCTCAAATCATTGAGACCTTCCTTAGGAGATGAAAATGAAACAAGTTTTGCTTGCTACATCATTATTGTGTTTATCGACTCTTGCTATGGCACACGGTTGCCCAGGCGAAATGAAGAAAATTGACGCGGCCTTGCCAACTGCAAAATTAAGCGCCCAAGATATGAGCAAAGTAAAAGACCTTCGCGCTAAGGGTGAAGAACAGCATAAAGCGGGTCAGCATACCGAATCTATGGCGACTTTAGCTGAGGCAAAGAAAATTGCTGGGCTTCAATAGTCTCATTACCTTGAGCTAAATGAAGGGCCATTGATTGGTCCTTTTTTATTTTTTACTTCTTTACTGCTCTCTTTGTATGTCGGTCATCAATTACAGAGCGCTCGGCTCTAGGGTTTTACAGGAATACTCCACATCTAGTTCTAAACATAGTTGCTCACTCACCGGCACAATGCGCCTTAAATAACAATCGGGAATGGGGCCACTACTCACCACATCAAGCTGATGGCGGCTTGGATAAAAGTAATGCAAGAAACTACCCTGCGAAGCTACTTCAACCTGCCAGACATGCACAAGGCCATCAATCTCAGGCCAAGGTTGTAATCCTAAGGAATCAATCACCCGCACTACCTTGCCAATATTGCCGCTAAATTTAGCGTTTACCGTAATCGCTAGTGAACCTACTTCGCAATTGAGCTTTTGAATTTCATTCATTGGTAGTTATCTCCTCATGCACTATCTTGTCTGCTGGCTCGGTAAGCAGTAAATCCATTTGTAATTGCTCGCAATCAGCAAATTCATCTAAAAGGTAGCCTTGAGGCGGAGTTAAGCGGCGCAAATACTGATCCGGCACTGGTCCTTCGTGATACCCCTCAATGCCATCCTCTCCTTGATAAAAGAGTTGACCTCCTTCAGTCGCTACCACTACATTCCAGGTAAAAATTGGCTCAGCAAAACCTTGCCACTCTTCATAGCCGACAGCCGAAATTACCCGTACGATATTGCCCAGGTTCTCGGGCAGACTGCAATTAACAGTAATCGCTAAATCGCCTACGCTGCAATTGAGTTTATGCATGATTTTTACCTTTTATTTTTATATCGATACTGTGAGCGCACTTTTTCACGCTCTACAAAAAAGAGTTGCTCAATGAGGGGTTTGCTACACACCATGAATAATCCCAACAGGAACAGAAAAATGAACTTGGCGGTATATTGCCCTTGCTCAAAGTTATAGCAACTGACAAATATCAGTATGAACCCTAGCCATTTCATCTTCACAGTCTCCTTTAGCGCTATTTCAAAAGAATAATGACCCACTAGCTCATTAAATGAGCTATAAACTGAATAAAGTACCAAAAACAATAACTTTTTTGATATTTAAAGGGAGAACCTGATGAGTGA
>CANISN010000211.1 GCA_947470165.1 Burkholderiaceae bacterium
ATGAAAAAGAATTGCCTGACGCCTTCTTAAGACGTTGCTTTTTCCACTATATTTCCTTCCCAGACGCAGGAACGATGAAGAGCATTGTTGATGTACACCATCCGAATATCAAACAAGAATTACTGGAAGCTGCTCTCAAATCTTTTTACCAAATCCGCTCTTTACCTGGATTAAAGAAAAAGCCCTCCACCTCTGAATTAATTGACTGGTTAAAATTGTTGTTGGCAGAAGATATCTCAGCTGAGGCGCTCTTCAGCAGTGATGAAAAAATCGTGATCCCACCGTTGCATGGCGCCCTCCTTAAAAATGAGCAGGATGTTAACTTATTTGAACGTCTAGTGATGATGAATCGCAATCACCGATGATTGTCTTCAGTTCTTATTAAGTCATGCTGATTCAATTCTTTCTGAACTTAAAAGAGGCAAAAGTTCCTGTTTCAGTTCGGGAATTTTTAACCTTGCTCGAGGCTTTAAAATATGGCGTGATCGAGCCTTCGATTGATCAGTTCTACCAATTGGCGCGCATGACGCTGGTAAAGGATGAGCAACACTTTGATCGCTTTGATCAAGTATTTGGCTCCTACTTTAATGGGGTTGAGCAAATTATTGCTTTAGCGCCAAACATCCCGCTTGATTGGCTTGAGAAAAAATTACAGCGAGTCTTAACTGAAGAAGAGAAAATTGCCCTTAAAAAACTAGGCGGACCTGAGGCTTTGCAAAAACGTTTGCAAGAACTCATGAAAGAGCAAAAGGAATGGCACGGCGGAGGTAATAAATGGATTGGTGCTGGCGGTTCTTCCCCATTTGGTCACAGTGGCTATCACCCTGAAGGCATTCGTATAGGGGGTGAGAGTGCTGGTAATAGAACGGCAATCAAGGTATGGGAGGCTCGAGAATTTAAAGACTATGACAGCGACCTCAGCCTAGGAACCCGTAATATCAAAATGGCTCTGCGGCGCTTACGGCGCTTTGCCCGTGAGGGTTCTAGTCTCGAGCTAGATCTAGATAAGACCATTCATTTCACTGCGGCGAATGCAGGTATGTTGGATATTCAAATGCGACCTGAGCGCCATAATCAAGTCAAGGTCTTATTACTAATGGATGTAGGCGGATCAATGGATGACCACATCCAAGGTATTTCTGAATTATTTACTGCCGTTAAATCAGAATTTAAACATCTGGAGTACTACTATTTTCATAACTGTGTTTATGAGCATCTTTGGCAAAGTAACCGCCGTAGACGCGATCAAGTTACTGCAACCCAAGATATCATTAATAAGTACGGCTCTGACTATAAGTTGATTTTCATTGGGGATGCGACCATGTCTCCTTATGAGATTTTGAGTCCTCATGGTTCTGTTGAACACAACAACCGTGAGACTGGGGCATCATGGGTAAATCGACTCATTGATCACTTCCCTCACTTCGCTTGGCTTAATCCTGAGCCTGAATCAGTGTGGCAGTATCGTCAATCCATCGACATCATGAAGGGTCTCATGAAAGATCACATGTACCCTGTGACTATGAATGGTCTTGAAAATGCCATGCGTCAACTTTCAAAGTAATAAAGTAAGCTTTACACATTCCCAATCTTTTTAATTTCCCTCAATCCTCTATTTGGCTAAACACTATGACAAATCACATCAGCGATCGCCTTAAAACTCTTGGTATTGAATTACCTCCACCTGGACCCCCTGCTGCCGCTTATGTTATGGCTGTTACTTCTGGCAATACTGTATTTCTATCAGGTCATATCGCTAAGCAAGATGGTAAGCCCTGGGTAGGTAAGCTTGGTTTAAATATAGATACAGAGACAGGCAAGGCTGCAGCAAAATCGATAGCGATTGATTTGATTGCGACACTACAGAATCACTTGGGCTCTTTAGATAAAGTAAAGCGCATTGTGAAGGTAATGGGCTTGGTTAACTCCGCCTCCGAATATACCGAACAGCACTTGGTTGTAAATGGCTGCTCAGAACTTCTCTTTGAGGTATTTGGTGATGCCGGCAAGCATGCCAGAAGTGCCTTTGGTGTGGCGCAGATTCCTTTGGGTGCTTGCGTTGAAATCGAGCTTATTGCTGAGATTTAAGAACTGCGCTTAAGCTTAATTGATACTTTTGGATGTCTTCTGGCGTGTCGACATCCAATACAAATCCCTGATTATTAGTCTCCATCACCCGCACATTTTCGGGGTGAGTGTCCATAAAGCTGCGGCATACCATTCCTAGTGTAGATAAAGTATCAAGTACTGCCTTTTTAGAAAACAATACCGGGTTACCACGTTGTCCATTAACCATTGGCAAGATGATCTCCTCGTCCCCTTTGCGTTTAGAAAATTCCTCGAGTAATGCTTGAATTTCTTTTGTACCTATCTCAGGCTGATCAGATAGCATGACCAATAAGGCATCAAAGTCTATTATGAGTGACTCTAAGCCCAAGCGTACGGATGAAGCTTGGCCTTTCTCTGGGGTGATATTCCGAATGGCTTTGATCGGATAAGTCACAGCTGCATTAATCTTGAGTAACTCAGACTCAATTGCCTGCGCATGAAAGCCGGTCACAGCAATACATTGAACGGGGTCAAAATGCTGAATGGTGTTTGAAAAACGCTCCAAAAGGGTATAACCATCTTTGCGAAGCAAGGCTTTCGGATACGAGCCCAAGCGACTACCATCACCAGCAGCAAGCAATAAAACAGCAAGGCGCAATTTTGAGAATTGGGGAGATGGGCTAGAACTTGTCATTAGAGAGATAATAATTACATTGGTAGTAAAAAAATAATAAATACAAAAATTCTGAAGATAAGAGATGAATAGCACCGATTTAAGTGTATTAAAAGCCGCAGTAGCTTGGCTCAAATCTGGCCATCAAGTTGCTATCGCTACCGTAGTTCAAACCTGGGGCTCAGCTCCAAGGCCTATTGGCTCTTGGCTTGCCATCCGAGATGATGGGCAAGTAACCGGATCTGTATCCGGTGGTTGTGTTGAAGATGATCTCATTAGGCGGGTTCAAGCAGATATTTTGACTCGAGCCTTACCAGAGATGGTGGTCTATGGCGTGAGCCAACAAGAGGCAGCTCGCTTTGGCCTTCCTTGTGGCGGCACGTTGAGATTGCTAGTTGAGCCAAAACCAGAGCTGGATATTTTGGAGGCAATTCTAGGTTCCATCACTAATCACCAAATTACTTCTCGTTCAGTTGATCTCAGTACTGGCAAATCCAAACTTGAACCGGGTAATCGCAATGAGGCTTTTATCTGTGATGACCACTTCATGAAAACCACATACGGTCCTCGTTGGCGTATGGTGATCATTGGTGCTGGTCAGCTATCACTCTATACGGCTGACTTTGCGCTAGCGTCAGACTTTGAAGTAATAATTATTGATCCCCGCGAAGAATATGCCGAAGGCATTAATCGTGAGCATATCCAATTCATCAAAGGCATGCCAGATGATGTACTACTAGATATCGGGGTTGATTCTCATACGGCAGTAGTGGCCTTAACTCACGACCCTAAACTCGATGATATGGCGCTTATGGAGGCTCTAAAGTCCCCCGCTTTTTATGTTGGTGCACTAGGTAGCAGAGTAAATACCCAGAAACGCAAGACCCGCTTACTAGAGTTTGATGTGACTGAGGAGCAAGTAGAGCGACTGCATGGCCCTGTTGGCTTATTCATTGGCGCTCTCACCCCACCAGAAATTGCCGTATCGATTTTGGCAGAAGTAATCGCCGTC
>CANISN010000212.1 GCA_947470165.1 Burkholderiaceae bacterium
GAGATTTAAAAAATAGGTGCAGGAATACAGGCAATATCTATTAAGATGAATTCATGACTAAAGAGCATCGAATTGTGATTGTGGGCGGAGGTGCTGGCGGCTTAGAGCTAGCTACTAAACTCGGAGATCGGTTTGGCTCCAAAAAAGGCGCCGCTAAAAAAGTATCGGTTATCTTGGTAGATAAGAACCGGACCCATCTATGGAAACCTAAATTACATGAGGTTGCTGCTGGTTCTATGGATCTAGCCGATCAGGAGCTCGATTACAATGCACAAGCACACTGGCATCATTTTAGCTTTCGCCTAGGGGAGCTTGCAGATATAGACCGAGTAAATCGTCAAATTCAGGTAGCCCCTTTTTATGATGACTCAGGTGAATTAGTTACTCCGCAGCAAACTATCCATTACGACACCTTAATTATGTCTATTGGCAGCTTAACAAATGATTTTGGAACCCCAGGTGTTGAGCAGTATGCTCAAAGACTTGAATCTCTGGTTGATGCAAAACGCTTTCACTTACGCTTGATCAATGCTTGTTTACGAGCTCAGGCTCAAACTCAGCCTTTAGCACCCCATCAATTGCAGGTAGTCATTATTGGTGCTGGAGCTACGGGGGTAGAGTTAGCTGCAGAATTACATCGCACAACGCGTGCCATTATTTCTTTCGGCATGGATAGGGTCAATCCTGAAAAGGATTTAAAAGTCATTTTGATTGAGGCTGCCCCTAAAATATTGCCTGCGCTTTCTGCAAAAATCTCCGCTGCTGCCGAAAAATTACTGATGGATCTTGGTGTTGAGGTAATGACGGGTGCCAAGGTACAACAAATACAAGCTAATCGAGTCTATTTATCTGATGGCGTAGAAATTCCTGCAGAGTTGATTGTTTGGGCGGCTGGGGTCAAGGCTCCAGACTTTCTAAAGGGTATCGGTGGCTTAGAGACGAATCATGCCAATCAATTACTGGTGTTACCCACTTTACAAACTACTCTGGATCCCCAAATTTTTGCAATGGGAGATTGTGCTGCATGCCCATGGCCTCAGGCTAATCAAGGTAAAGGTGGCATAGTTCCCCCAAGGGCCCAGGCGGCGCATCAACAAGCTTCACATCTATTTTCTCAAATCAAGCAGATTATTGATCGCAAGCCACTGAAACCTTATCAATACCGTGACTTTGGATCTCTGGTATCCCTGGGCGAATACAGTAGTGTAGGTAGCATGATGGGCGGATTGATTGGCGGCAGTCTGATGGTTGAGGGCTTATTCGCAAAGCTCATGTACATCAGCCTTTACAAGCTTCATCAACTGGCTCTTCATGGTTGGGTGAAGGTGTTTCTAGACACTATTAGTCGTTTAATACACCGCAGAACGCATTCCATCGTCAAACTTCACTAGGCTCAGCAGATAATTTCTTGGGCTAGTAGAATTTAAGTACCCAATATAAATCGAAGAGTCTCATATGAGCCACTATCAACCCGTTAATGCATCTGACAGAGTGGCGCTTTTCTTTACTAAAAGCATGCGCTTTTTTGCAGATACTTTTTTCCAAAAAAGATATGGTCACCGCGCAGTTGTTTTAGAGACGGTTGCAGGCGTCCCCGGCATGGTTGCTGGAATGTGGACGCATCTGACCAGCTTACGACAAATGAAAACGGGCTACGGTCCTAAGATTCGTACTTTGTTGGATGAGGCGGAAAATGAAAGAATGCACTTGATGACTTTTATCGAGATTGCGAAGCCAAATGCATTTGAGCGTTTTTTGGTCTTGATCGCTCAGGCAATATTTTGGAATATGTTCTTTGTCATTTACGTTTTTTTTCCACGAACAGCTCACCGAATTGTTGGATATTTTGAAGAGGAGGCAGTGTATTCCTATACAGAGTATTTACGTGAAATTGATAGTGGAAAATTACCAAATATTGCTGCGCCCAAAATTGCGATTGATTATTGGAACTTATCTGCCGATGCGACCTTACGTGATGTTGTGATCGCTGTTCGAGATGATGAGGCAAAGCATCGTGACGTCAATCATGAATTTGCTAGTGAGTATGACCACTAGCATTCAAATTTGACACTCTTGAGTACTGTGCCGGGCTGTTTATTTAAAGAAAAGCAATAAGCTAGTCATTGCGATAAGCGCATAAAGAAAGAGATAAATCTTGATGTCTTTGAAAACAATTTCTCGCGCAACTTTTTTATATTTTAAAAGATATATGTGATAAATAATCGGTGCAATTAATATCACGCCAAACTCAAAAATCAACTCTATTTTTTCACCAGTCATCTATTTAATGAATTTGTTTTTTGAGAAAATGAGAAAGGCAGCAGATATGATGCCTAGGGAGAAGAGTAAAGCAGAGCCTGTTTTGACAAAAACAACAAAACCTAAAAGCACCAAGCCAAATATAATTAATCCTAACTTATTTCTAGACATTGAATTGCCTCCTGAATCATTGAATTTATTCTAGTTCGTACTTGGCATATAAAAAAACTAAGAAGATCTACTTCGAATAATAACTGAGGTTTTATATGTTGCGCGGTGAGTTTGGATAGCAGTCATTCAAACTCTAGAATATAGCCAGATCATCGCTGCCCCTATGCTATAGGCTCTAGTACCTGCGTACAATGCCCTACAGCCTATTCTTTTGTATTCAATTTCATAAATGATCGAGTTACGCCAATCCGCCCTAGAAATACTAGCGCTTACTGATGCTCAAAGCAAAGTAAGTCGAGTTTTTCAGCTATTTGATGATTACCAGCAACAACTTGTCAGTCTTAATCTTTCAGAGGTATTAAATCCCCATAATCTTGTATTGCCAGGCCGCCCTGAAAAACCTGAACTCATTCCCCCGCTACAAGTACCAAAAAGAAAAATGGATAGCGTGGAGGGCAGAGCCTCTTTACTTCACTCGCTTGCGCATATCGAATTTAATGCCATGAATCTGGCACTCGATGCGATTTGGCGTTTTTCAGACATGCCCCAGCAGTACTACGAAGATTGGTTAAAGGTTGCCAAAGAAGAGTCTTATCACTTTAGTTTAGTCAATGAGCATATGCAGTCCTTTGGATTTAGCTACGGCGATTTTTCTGCTCACAATAGTTTATGGGAGATGGTCGAGAGAACTACAGATTCAGTCATCGCTCGGATGGCCTTGGTTCCCAGAACAATGGAAGCGAGAGGTCTTGATGCAGTCCCTGGAATTCGGGATAGGTTTAAGCAAATTAAAGATGTTAAGGCTGTAGAGATATTAGAGATTATTCTTCATGATGAAATTGGTCATGTATTTATTGGGAACCGTTGGTTTAATTTCTTATGCGGTAATGCGGGTTTATCCCCAATTACTGCCTATAGAGAGTTAGCCAAAAAATATCACGCACCTACCTTGAGGGGGCCATTTAATTTCGAAGCGCGTCAGAAGGCGGGATTTACTACAGAAGAATTGGATTTACTAGAGTCGCTTAGCGATAAGCGATCACAAGCAGCATGAAGATTCTGAGTCTCATTCCGCCGATGACGCAGCTCAATACGCCGTATCCATCGACAGCCTATCTCACAGGATTTTTACGATCTCAGGGCTTTGATGCAGTTCAAGAAGATTTGGCTTTGGCGCTAGTTCTTGGGTTTTTCACTGTTGATGGTTTGACAGAAGTTAAAAATGAAGCCTTAAAACTCCCTGAAGAAAATCGTAGTGCCAGCGTTAATTTTTTCTTGGATTATTTCTCGGATTATCAAAATA
>CANISN010000213.1 GCA_947470165.1 Burkholderiaceae bacterium
AGTAACAGATGCAATGATGTGCTCAATTGCTGAACTTAAGGCGCGTTCTGCTGATGCTTTTGTAATATCTGCACCATTAGCAATCTTTTCTACTAATTCTGATTTATTCATTTTTTCTCCTGGGGATTATTTTTTAGCTGTTTGATTAATTTAACAAAAACTAGCCTATTAATGATAACTAAATTAGGCTACGGTAAATTTGAGATTACTTAACTTCTCAATGCGGGTTTCAAGCTTATCGCCCGGCTTTAACCAAACCTGTTTGTCTTTGGGGTATCCAGTAATTACGCCTTCTGGGGTGCCTGTAAAAATAATGTCACCTGGCTCCAGAGTAAAAATTTTGGAAGCATAGCTCACAATCTGCATACAATTAAAAACCATATCGTTAGTATTGGATGACTGACGAACCTCACCATTGACGTATTGCTCAATCTTTAGTTCATTTGGATTGCCAACTAAATCTGATGTCAAGATATATGGGCCTATAGGCGCAAAACCATCATTGGTCTTACCAATCATCCACTGACTACTGCGTTGCTGCAAATCACGAGCTGTAAAGTCTTGCCCCGTAGCATAGCCAAATACATATGACAAAGCATCAGCTTCACTTACGTTATATGCCCGTTTACCCATCACAATGACTAATTCTGCTTCGTAATCAAATTTTTCTGCATTAACTAAGGATGCCTTCACAACTCCGTTATGACTATTTAGCGTATTGTTAAATTTATTAAATAAAATTGGCAGTGTTGGTATGGGATTATTGGTTTCTTTAGCATGCTTGGCATAATTCAATCCCACGCAGATAATTTTTTCTGGGTTAGTAATTGCAGGTGCATATTCGATTTTAGATTCATCAAGAAATAAATTTGAGCTGCCCTTACTCAAGGCTAAGCTTACCAATTTACCAAGACCCTGATCGCCATTTTGAATCAAATCATCAGTATTGACTGGCGCCTTAACCTTAAATTGTTTTGCTGCCTTAGCAACATCTAAAATTCCCTTACCTGTCTTTACGCCTAAGACATATTTATCATTCACTTTATAGTTTAGAACAGTCATGTTCTTTGCCATCTCAGGATTGGCAATCCTAACAGCGCCTGCACCAGGTCCAGCTGCCTCAGCCTGATTTGCAATAAAAGGGTTTGTTAGCGCGGCACCGCCAGCCAAGGCAGATACTTTCAAGAATTCACGTCTTTGGTTGCTCATAGTTTCTCCATATTTCATTCTTATAATTAATTTTTTACTACTACTTACAATCTAACATGGGGTTAGCATCGTCATCCTAGGGATTACCCGTGAAGCTATACAGATTGTGCAAAGTTTTCTGCAATCATTTAAAGTGATTCGAAACAGTTCAGGAGACTCACATGCAGTTAACCATTAATGGCAAGATTCACAATATTGATGTCGAACCAACTATGCCCTTGTTATGGGCCATTCGTGAGGTAGTTGGCCTTACTGGGACGAAGTATGGATGTGGTGTGGCGCAGTGTGGTGCTTGCACCGTTTATCTGAATGGTGAACCTGTCCGATCTTGCTCATTACCGGTTTCTGCAGTTGGTAAAGCCAAAATTACCACTATTGAAGCTCTGTCTAAAAACAATACCCATCCCGTGCAGCAAGCCTGGATTGCTCTTGACGTCCCTCAGTGTGGTTATTGTCAATCTGGACAGGTGATGACTGCTGCTGCCCTGCTCAAGAAAATTCCTAAGCCTACGGATGCTGATATTGATAGTGCCATGTCGAATCTTTGCCGCTGTGGAACCTATCAAAAAATACGTGATGGCATACATGTTGCCTCTGGCCAGAAAAAATTAGCAGATGTACTTGCTCTGTACGATGCATCTCCTTCAACACGCGGCTAAGGGAAACGATATGACACTGAATACATTAGACACTCCATTAGTTAATAGCTCACGTCGCGACTTCATCATTAAAGGCACCCTGGTTGGTGGAGGCTTAATGCTGGGCGTAGGCGCTCTACCTGAGGCAGCATTTGCTCAAGCTGGTGGCAGCTACGATCCCAATACCCCAACCCGTTATGGCGATGCAGAGGTAAATGCATGGGTCAGCATTAAACCTGATGACACTGTGTTCATTCGGGTTGCTCGCTCTGAGATGGGGCAAGGCACCCGCACTGGCTTAGCTCAACTTGTCACAGAGGAGCTGGAGTGCAATTGGAAAAAAGTAAAAACACAATCTGCAACACCTGGACAGAGTTTGGCTCGTAAACGTGTGTGGGGAGAGCACGGCACTGGCGGTAGTCGTGGCATTCGGATCTCTGAAGATTATGTTCGTCGAGGTGCTGCAGCAGCTCGAATCATGCTCATTCAGGCTGCCGCAAATCAGTGGAATGTTCCCGCTAGTGAATTAAAGGTAGATAAAGGCGTCATTACGCATCTTGCAACGGGGCGTAAAACCACCTATGGCAAAGTTGCTGAGCTAGCGTCCACCCTCACTCCACCCGATCCTAAATCGATCACCTTAAAAGACCCAAGAGGCTGGAAGGTTGCTGGCCAGCCCTATGCCCGATTAGATACTGCCAATAAAGTGAATGGCAGTAAGGTGTATGGCACTGATCTTCAGCTACCTGGAATGCTTTGTGCATCCGTAAAGGCTTGCCCCGTATTTGAAGGCAAGTTAGTCAATTATGACGAATCTAAAATTAGTAATATGCGCGGAGTGAAGGGTATTGTCAAAATTAACGATAGCACTCTAGCGGTAGTGGCCGATACGTGGTGGCATGCCAATACAGCACTCAATGCCTTGCCGATTGTTTGGGATGAAGGCAAAGGCGCGAATACCTCACAAGATGGCATCAATAAGATATTGCGAGATGGATTGGATGAACAAGGTGATTTCTGGCAACGTAAGGTTGGCAATGCTCCTGAAGTAATCCAGACTTCCACCAAAAAAGTAGAGGCAATTTATTTCACACCATATAGAGCTCACGTCACGATGGAGCCCATGAATGCGACGGTCAAGATTTCTGGTGATCGTGCTGAGGCTTGGGTGCCTACGCAAAATGGTGAAGGTTCTCACGCAGCCCTTTCCGAGGCAACTGGTCTACCGCTTGCTAATTGCGAAGTCTACAAACTGGATTCAGGTTGCGGCCTAGGTCGCCGCGGATCTACTCAAGACTTCACGACTTATGCAGCAAAAGTAGCGCAGAAGTTTCCTGGAGTTCCAGTGAAGGTCATCTGGAGTCGTGAAGAAGATATGACCCAGGACTTCTATCATCCAATAGCCATGGCAAAAATGACAGCTGGTTTAGATGCGACTGGTAACGTTACCGGCATGCATATTAAGGTTTCAGGTCCATCAATTAACGCTAGAGCTGCACCCCATAATATTAAAAATGGTAAAGATGAGCGTCAGTTGCAAGGTTTTTACGAGAAGGGGCCGGATGCGCAATTAGGCTATACCTTCCCAAGCCTACTCACTGAATACGTCATGAAAAATACGCATATACCCGTCGGTCCCTGGCGCGGAGTTAATACCAATCAAAATGGTATTTTCATGGAATGCTTTATGGATGAATGTGCCAAGGCTGCAGGTAAAGATCCAGTGCAATTTAGGCGCGCATTAATGCAAAACCATCCTAAGCATCTGGGTGTTTTAAATGCAGTGGCCAAAAAAGCGGAGTGGGATAAGCCTCTGCCAGCAGGAACG
>CANISN010000214.1 GCA_947470165.1 Burkholderiaceae bacterium
GTACGCGTTCAGGCGCTCATCCCTATATGTTATCGCTCATTGGTGCGATGATTGAGCGACGCGGTGAGGCGGCAACAGAAGAGTGGGCTAAGGGGGTTGTGGCTAATATGGCTCGCCCTCCACGTGGTGGTGATACCGATCAAATTAAAGCAGTTGCCTCTGGTGAGTGCGGAGTTGCGTTAACTAACTCTTATTACTTGGTAAGGTTGTTGCGCTCTACCAAGCCGGAGGATCAAGAAATTGTTTCTAAAATTGGATTTATTTGGCCCAATCAGAAAACCACTGGTACGCATATCAATATCGCTGGTGGAGGGGTTGCTAAGAATGCCCCGCACTCGCAAGCAGCCATTCAGTTTCTGGATTATTTAGCTAGTGATTCTGCGCAGGAGTATTTTGCTAATGGCAATAATGAGTGGCCTGTAGTGAAATCAGTCAAGATTGAAAATGAAGGGCTCAAAATATTAGGCTCTTTTAAAGCGGAAAACATTTCAATTGCATCTATTGGTAAAAACCAAATCGCCGCCCAAAGATTGCTTGATAGGGTGGGATATAAATAAAACTCGCTAGAATGGGTTCATGTCTAGCCTATCCCATTGCTTTCCGATGAAAATTTACCAATCTATTCTGGTCCTATCAGCAGGAATCCTCTTGCTGGCATGTTCTACTCCGCCAAGCGAATTTGGAGTCTATCGACAGTCTGACGGTACGGTTGGGGTGCATGCCCCCAAATCTGCCAAAGATAGTGAGGCTCAGGCGGTTGCAGTGGAGGAGTGTAAAAAACTAGGAAAGCGAAATGCCACTATTGTTGAGACACGTAAAACAGTGAACGATCGCTTTCCTATGACCTACATTTTTGTGTGCAATACCTATTAATTAAGATTGACTTAATCGCTCGTGATTAGCTTAGCAACCATTTCTTAATAGATACATTGACACACATTGCATCTAGAGCCAAGCCAAAGAACTCTGAGCCATTAGTAATCATGCTTTCAATAGCTTCAACCTTGCCAGATTTCACGCCGCGTAAATAGGTAGCAGCGCGGTAACGAAGGAAGTGCTCATTCTGCCCATCCTCATTATCTGTAGAGCAAATCTCTAAACTACCATAACGAGTTTCTGGATTGATATTCAGAATAGAGAGGCCTAGTGCGCCAATGAGCTTTTCTGGAACGGGGATTGGCACATAAGAGTAGAGGGAAACTAAATGCTCTTCCTCGTCTACTTCAATGATGTGATCAATATCAAATACATCTTTTTCTGTTAATTCTGTTTCACCAGAATCACCGCCGCCAAAAGTAGACTCAAATTGCAACATCGCCGTATTACTATCCTTGGAGATCTCGATCATATCAGGGTAGCCAAGTAGACCTTTCCACCAGTACATCAAGGAGAAGGTGCAAGGTTTAACTTCAACCAAACCTTTTTTAGTTGATTTGGCAAAGTACAAGCCATAGAACTCATCATCTTCCTCGAGTCCATATTGATCCACTTTCAGTTTTTTTGCTACAGACACCTTTGTGGATTTCTTGGTTGATTTCTTCGGAGTAGGTTTTTTTGCTGCTAGCTTTTTTGTCGCAACTTTTTTAACTACTTTCTTGGCCGCTACCTTTTTTATAGTCTTTTTAGTTGAGACTTTCTTTGCGGCAACTTTTTTAATGGCTTTTTTTGTAGGGGCTTTTTTTACAGCCTTAGTAGCTACTTTCTTTTTTGCTGGAGACTTCTTTGTAGCCATGGTCTATTACCCTTCCTTTTGGTAGTTAATGTACTTAGCGTACCAGTTGATATTACTTCAGTTTCTACCTATTTTTACTGATACCCGTATTGGGATTTACCTTCCCATAGTAAGGGGGTGAAAGCCCGATAGTTTTATTAAATACTTTTAAAAATGCAAAGTGGGTTGAATTTAGCGCCTATCTTGCTACACTGAAGTGGTGCAGTTATGAATAACCTCAACCTGAAGAGAATCCATGTTCCCTGAATATCGTGAGTTAATTACCAAGCTAAAAACATCAGATCGTCACTTTTCTCATTTATTTGATAAGCACAATAACCTAGATCAAAAGATTCAAAGAATGAAGGCTCATGCTGAGCCGAGCACTCCCGAGGAGATTGAAACCTTGAAAAAAGAGAAGTTACTTTTGAAGGATCAGATCTACGCTGTCCTTAAAAAAGCTAGTACCTAAGAATTTGAAAACATCGGACTCGATATTTGAATCCGATGTTTTTATTTGGGATTACGCTTTATACAAAATTAGTCTAGCAATTTAGCTATAAAGTTGGAATCAACTCATAATGACTAAAAGATTTAAGATCATTTTCAGCATTTTTTTTAGCGCCCTCTTTTTGGGTCTGGTGGGTGCATGGTATATCGCTTCCGCAGTGGATCCTATGAAGCTAACTACCTTACTTATTAACTCGGTGAAGTCTTCCACCGGACGAGATTTAAAGATTGCCGGGCCAGTAAGTCTAAGTTTTTTCCCTAGAATTTCAGTTTCGGCAGAGCGCTTAAGTTTAAGTAATGCAGCGTGGGCAGATACTTCGGAGATGCTGACCCTCAACCGTATTGAACTAAATATTAAAATGCTCCCACTGTTGAGGGGGCGTGTTGAGAGTGCAAACGTCAAACTCAGTGGCTTGGAATTATTCCTACAGAAAAATGCATCAGGTAATAGAAATTGGGATATGACTGTAGCGTCAGCAAATGACACCGGACTTCCTAACGTAGCTGTAGCTGATAATTCCTCAACTAATAACAGCCTCGTTTCTATGGAGAATATCTCCGTACTTGATGCTCAAGTTCACTATCAAACTGCTACTGGCTCACCTTCAAACTATCAAGTCCAACGCTTGTCATTGATTGAGGATAGGGATAAAACAGCTATCTCTCTAAATATGAAAATTCAAGAGCAAGCCTTAGAGCTCAGCGGAAAAACGGGTTCACTTTCAGAATTACTAAAGCAGTGGGATGTCTCTTCGAGTCACTTCCCACTAGACCTTAATTTGACCTTGAATGGTAAATCGATGCTGATTCAGGGTAGTGTGAACAAGAGCCCTCAAGCCACGCCTACTATTAATTTAGTGCTAAGCTCAAAAACATTTGACTGGCCTTCTTATGGCGTAAGTACTACTCAGTCATCTCCGACTTTGAAGGGTGCTAAGCCACTGCAGCAGTCGAAAGACCGGGCCAGAGTTCCTCAGTCTAACTATTTGTTTGGTAATGAGGCTATACCTTTTGATGCATTGCCCCAGTTCAAAGGAAAAATTGAGGTCAATATTTCTTCCTTAGGTCTAGTAAAGCGTAAGCCAATAGAAAATTTACATGCTAGTTTGTTATTAGACGGCAGCTCCATTGATATTCCGAATCTGACATTACAGATTGAAAAAGGGAGCGCTGATATCCAGATCAAACTCTCCCATCTGAATTCTGCAAGCCCAACACTCATGGCCAAAGGAGTGACTACAGATTTTATGCTTGAAAATTTCTTGGCCAGAGTTGATCCCCAGTCAAAGGTGAGTGGGGGCAATATGAAGCTGGCATTTGATATTAAAACTTCGGGTGTGAGTCTTCGCCAGATGGCAGAAAATTCCAACGGTAAAATTCAGATAAGTATTAATCAAGCTCGGATGGCTAGTAACTTTTTAAATGATGCTGGCGACTTTGTTGTCACTCTATTA
>CANISN010000215.1 GCA_947470165.1 Burkholderiaceae bacterium
ATAGCAGCATGATCCAATCCTTCGCCATTATTGGTGACAAGACTGGAACCTACTTTGACAACAATGCGTTTTGTATTTTGAGTATTCATAGCAAAGACGTATTTAAATAAGAATCATTTAATCTGGGGATTTATCAGCAGATAAGGTCTGATCTTGATAGCGCGGGTCAGCTGCACGCTCATCGGCATCATCACGGTCTTTGCGCACAGAATCTAAGTAGTCTTGCAAAGAATAACAAAGCTTATCGCAACCTAGGCCTGTTAAAGCAGAAATCTCAAATACCGGACCCTTCCACTTAAACCGTTTAATAAAGTCCGCAACCACTATCTTGCGATCTTCTTCGGGAATCATGTCGACTTTATTCAAGACTAACCAGCGCGGCTTTTCAACCAGCGCTTCATCGTACTTACGTAACTCATTCACAATTGCTACAGCATCTGCTACTGGATCAATGTTTTCATCAAATGGTGCGATATCTACCAAATGCAAAAGTACGCCAGTGCGTTGCAAATGTCTTAGGAAGCGATGACCTAAACCAGCGCCTTCCGCAGCGCCTTCAATTAAGCCTGGAATATCCGCAATCACGAAGCTACGCTCAGCACCTACGCGCACCACACCTAAATTCGGATGAAGCGTTGTAAATGGATAATCAGCAATCTTAGGACGCGCATTGGATACAGCGGTAATCAAAGTAGACTTTCCAGCATTAGGCATCCCCAACAAACCAACGTCAGCCAATACTTTTAATTCCAACTTCAGCTTACGACGTTCGCCATCCTTACCATTCGTTTTCTGACGTGGAGCACGGTTTGTACTGCTCTTAAAGTGAATATTTCCCCAGCCACCAACACCGCCCTGAGCTAAGCAAAGACGCTCACCATGGGTAGTTAAATCAGCAATCGGTTCACCTGTTTCGTAATCGGAAATAATGGTACCAACAGGCATACGCAACTCAATATCATCGCCAGCACGACCATAACAGTCTGCGCCACGACCTGGTTCACCATTTTTTGCAGTGTGCGTTTTAGCATAGCGATAATCAATCAGCGTATTGATATTACGATCTGCTATAGCCCAAACACTTCCGCCCTTACCGCCGTCACCACCATCAGGGCCACCAAATTCAATAAACTTTTCGCGGCGCATAGAAGCACTCCCGGCACCACCTTGGCCAGCAATAACTTCAATACGTGCTTCGTCTATAAATTTCATGAATAAAAAAAGCCTCGCTTAGCGAGGCCTGTTCCTAGGAGTTAAATTCGGACTAAATCTGAATCAAACGTGTCTCGGTCAGGCGTCTTATGAACGCGGGAGAACTGAAACCTGGGCCTTCTTCAAAGCACCCTTAACACCGAATTGTACTTGACCGTCAATTAAGGCGAACAATGTGTGATCTTTACCAATACCAACGTTTACACCTGGATGAACCTTAGTGCCGCGTTGACGAATAATGATGCTGCCAGCATTAATTTGCTCGCCGCCAAATACCTTAACGCCTAAGCGTTTCGATTCTGAGTCGCGGCCATTTCGTGTTGAGCCGCCGCCTTTTTTCTGTGCCATATCTTTTCTCCTGCTATTGAACCGTTAGCCTAAATTAGGCTTTAATCGTGTTAATCAGAATTTCTGTGTAATTCTGACGATGGCCTTGGTGCTTTTGATAATGCTTGCGACGGCGCATCTTGAAGATTGTCACTTTATCGTGACGTCCCTGGGAGACAACAGTGGCCATCACAGCTGCACCATTAACCAATGGATCACCCAATTTGAGTGAAGCGCCTTCGCCTACGGCGAGGACTTGGTCAAGAGTGATTTCGCTGCCGATTTCCGCTGGTATCTGTTCTATTTTCAATTTTTCGCCTGCAGCAACTTTATACTGTTTGCCACCGGTTTTTATGACCGCGTACATGGTGTGAAACCTCAAATTAATTCTACATTTAAGCTAATCCACCCTGGATGAGCTAAGCCCGTTATTATATCTTGCATGACGACTAGTGTCAAAACCAATGACTTAAGCCATATTTTGGCCCCAATTGCCATAGATTTTAAGGCGCTAGATGGGGTTATACGCCTGCGACTAGCCTCAAAAGTCGCCCTAATCGACCAAATCTCCACTTACATCATCCAGGCAGGTGGAAAACGGGTACGTCCAGCACTTTTACTGCTTATCAGCAAAGCATTAGGAAATGGTAAAGAAACTCCCCATGCCCTAGAACTCGCGGCCGTAGTGGAATTTATTCATACAGCCACCCTACTTCATGATGACGTTGTGGATGAATCTACCCTCAGAAGGGGTAGAGAAACTGCCAATGCCGCCTTTGGTAATGCGGCAAGTGTTCTGGTGGGTGACTTTCTGTATTCCAGAGCATTTCAAATGATGGTTGGCCCTAATGACCTACGGGTTATGGAAATCCTTTCTGACGCGACTAATACCATTGCCGAGGGGGAAGTTTTACAACTCCTCAATATGAATGACCCTGAGGTAGATGAAGAAAGCTATCTGCGGGTGATTCGTTATAAAACCGCCAAGCTATTTGAAGCTTCGACTGAACTTGGAGCCATTCTGGCAAATGCTGAAACTAAGCAAAGAGAGCAATCCGCTGCTTTTGGTCGCCATATTGGAACCGCCTTCCAATTAATGGACGACCTTCTGGATTACACCGCTGATGCATCCCAAATGGGGAAAAATGCTGGTGATGACTTAAGAGAAGGCAAACCAACGCTCCCACTGATTTATCTTCTCGAGAATGGCAGTACCGAAGAGCGTCTATTAGTTCGAGTAGCCATCGAGCAAAATCAAGACTTACCCGACGATGTCTTTAAACAAATTCTCAGTGCAGTCCAAAACTCAGGCGCTTTGGATTACACCCAATCTGCAGCAAAACGAGAAGTGGATCTTGCACTAGAGTGCCTCAAAGACTTTCCGCAAAACGAAGCAACAGCAGCACTCCATGCCTTGTGTCAATACTCGCTATCTAGACAGAATTAAGCGCCAACACTCTTCACTCTTAAATCGCGTGCGGTAATACGCGCGTTTTCTGCCTCTTGACGCAAATGCGCAATTTCCTCGGAGGAGAGTCGCTCCAAATTGGAGTAGTCTAATTTCCAAGAGGGATCAAGCGACCACACTAAAGGCGACTGCATAGTTGTTCGCGGTCCTAGGGCACCCTCTAGTAGACCAAGCGCTAATCCAAAATTCAAATCTTGTGATTCCAGATCATTGGGTAGAGCGGCAGAATTACCTAATGGAAGATCGCTGAATAAAAAACGGGGCACTCCACAGTACTCCACAATATCTTTCGCTGCCCCCATGATGACAGTGGGAATACCAGCATCCTCCAAATAACGCGCCAATAGACTTTGGCTTTGATGGCAAATGGGGCAATTCGGTATCAATACGGCAACATCTACTTGATCCGCATGCATCTTGCTAAGAATCAATGGCGCATCTATTTCTAAAGTGTGTCGTTGACTGCGATTAGTGGGCAAGCCATAGAAATGTTTCGATAAAGATTTTATACGGCCAGCCTCCACCACCCGCTTCGCCGCATTGAGTGGAAACCAACAATTTGCATCCTCCATATTGGCATTACGCCGGTCAATACCCACATGAGCAATACGCAAATCCATATCATCATCAATTGATCGACTATATGGCTCGTAAAACTTAGCGGC